>JAGPIM010000074.1 GCA_018055005.1 Laribacter sp. | reverse complement strand
CGGTCATGCGCAGCTTGTCGAACCAGACAACGTAAGTCTCTGCCATTACTGAAAAGTTCCTGTTTTAGAGGGAGGGTGGAAACCGGAAAGTCGCGATTCTAGCCCAAACATGACAAAAAAAATATGGTCGATATTGCATCGCAACAGCTGAATTATCCGTGACTTGCATGCGTTCCCCCTCTGCTTGCCACTGGTCTTGCCACCGATCTGCATCCATCCTTTTTTTACCCGAAAGACAATTTCTTTGTCATTTTTGTTGATGCTTATCAAATACTTTCCGGCAAAAATAGGTAGAAATACGGGCTATCAATCTGCCTTGATTCATAAGGCCGATCAATAGCCCTTGTTTATCACCCTCATAGAAAGAGGCAATCATGAACCGTCAAATTGCTCTGGGAATGGCTGCAGCAACACTCACCCTGCCGCTGCTGGCAATCGCCGCCGACAATGCGACCCTCACAACTGCCCGCGCCGTGTTTGCGCCCCTGCCCGCCTCGGCAGACAGCCACGCTACCAACAAGCTCAATCCGGCCAAGGTGGCGCTTGGCAAACAGCTGTATTTCGATGCGCGTCTTTCGAAAGGGGGGTACGGTCAGCTGTAACACCTGTCACAACATGGCCACCTATGGTGTCGACAACCTGCCGACCTCGATGGGTCACAAGGGCATGTTCGGTGGCCGTAACGCCCCGACCGTGATGAACGCCGCCCTGCTCAAGCCGCACTTCTGGGACGGCCGCGCCAAGGATGCCGAAGAACAGGCCAAGGGCCCGATCATGAACCCGGTGGAAATGGCCATTCCGCACGAAGGCTTTGCCGTCGAGCGCATTGCCTCGATCCCGGAATACCAGGCCCAGTTCCAGAAGGCCTTCCCGGGCGAAAAGGCTCCGCTGACCTATGACAACATCGCCAACGCCATTGCCGCCTTCGAACGCACCCTGCTGACCCCGTCGCGCTTTGACGCCTGGCTCAAGGGCGATGCCAAGGCCATGAGCGCCCAGGAAGTCCGCGGCGTGAAGACTTTTGTCGAGAAGGGCTGTGTGGCCTGTCACGCCGGCAGCACCATCGGCGGCGACAACTTCTTCAAATTCGGTCTGGTCAAGGGTCCGTACAGTGACTTCACCGGTGTCAAGAATACCGACCACGGTGTCTACGACCTGACCAAGAAGGATTCGGACATGGACGTGTTCCGTACGCCGACCCTGCGCAACGTCGAACGCACCTACCCGTACTTCCACGACGGCAGTGTGTGGGAACTCGACAAGGCCGTGCGCATCATGGGCCAGACCCAGCTCGGCATCCAGCTCAACGACCAGGAAGTGGCCGACATCACGGCCTTCCTGAAGTCGCTGACCGGCACCGTTCCGACCGCCGCCCTGCAACTGCCGATCCTGCCGGCCTCGACCGCCAAGACCGCCAAGCCGGACAACATGTAATCCACTGCCCGGCCTGCACAAGACAACGCCCCGGTTTTCCGGGGCGTTTTTGCTGATTGCCGGAGCGGCAGCCGGCTACAGCGCTGCCAGCAGGATGCGGTTGGCCACCTCGGGCGTAATGCGCCGCCGCTCGCCCAGTGCCGTCATGCCGTGTGCCACCAGCTTGTAGAGGATCGGCGACAGGTCATCAATGCCGATGCCCCATTCCGACAGCCGCACCGGCACCCCCAGCGACCTGAAGAAGCGCCGGGTGGCAGCGATGGCTGCATCGATGCGCTCGTGCTCGCTGCCGCTCCTGATGCCCCATACGCGCTCGGCGTATTGCAGCAGCTTGTCATGCTTGTCGTCACGGCACACCTCCAGCACCGCCGGCATCAGCGCCGCCAGCGTCCGGCCGTGGTCAATGCCGAACAAGCCGGTGACCTCATGGCCGATCATGTGTGCCGACCAGTCATGCGGCACCCCCATGCCGATCAACCGGTTCAGCGCCAGCGTCGCTCCCCACATGGCCGTGGCGCGGGCATGATAGTCGTCAGGCTTTTCCATCAGCACCGGGCCGGTTTCGATCAGGGTCTGCAACAGGCCCTCGGCCCAGCGGTCCTGGATCGGCGCGTGGGCCGGATAGGTCAGGTACTGCTCGGTCACGTGCACGAAGGTATCGACAATGCCGTTGGCAGTCTGCTGGGGCGGCAGCGAGAAAGTGGTCAGCGGATCAAGGATGGCGAAGCGCGGCTGGACCAGCGGCGTCTTGAACTCCAGCTTGTCGGAACTGGCGTAGCGGCTGATCACCGCACCGTCGTTGGATTCCGATCCGGTAGCCGGCAGGGTCAGCACCACGCCGATCGGCATGACGCCGGTCAGCCGCGAAGCTGCATCAGTGGTCAGCAGCTCCCACGGCGCACCCGGATGCGCCATGCCGGCGGCAATGTATTTGCTGCCGTCGACGACCGAACCGCCACCAACAGCCAGAATCCAGTTAACCCGCTCTTCCCGCCCGAGCGCGATGGCCTGGTCCAGTGTTTCGCAAGCCGGATTGGCCTCGATGCCGCCAAACTCGAACAGCCGGGCATGGTCGGCCAGCGCACAACGCACCTGGTCCAGCACGCCGTTGCGCAGCACGCTGCCCTGGCCGTATGTCACCAGCACCCGTGCCCCGCCGGGAACCAGCTCCCGCAGACGGGCGATTTCCCCCCGGCCGAACACGATGCGGGTCGGGTTATGGAACATGAAATTCTGCATGGCAAACCTTTCGCTGACTCGACCGCTGTCAGCACCGTGCACTGGGTTGCCGGCGCCAGGGTCCATGCGGTCACCCTACGACAAGCCTGCCGGCGCAACCTTGAGGCAGATCGAATCCGCACCGGACGGGCGACATTTCGCCCTCCCCGGCCTTCTGGCTTATAGTCGCACCTATCTGACGACACCGACCTCGAAAGACCTTGCCATGCCACACCGCCGCAGCGCCTATTTCGTATCCGACCGCACCGGCATCACGGCCGAATCGCTGGGCAACGCCCTGCTGACCCAGTTCGACATGCTGGAGTTCAAGCGCGAAACTATTCCGTTCATCGATACCGCCGACAAGGCCATGGCCGTAGCCGAGCAGATCCGCCAGCGCGCGCAGTCCGACCATTTCCGCCCGCTGGTGTTCGTGTCGATCGTCAACCCGTTCGTGCGCGAAGCCATCCAGGTCGACGACTGCGCCATGGTGATCGACTTCTTCCATGCCTTTGTCGGCCAGCTCGAAAACGAACTGGACCAGAAGGCCACGCTGACGGTCGGCAAGAGCCACGGCATCATCAGCGAAGAAAAATACGATACCCGTATCGAAGCGGTGAACTTCTCGCTCAACCACGACGACGGCGTCAAGCTCAAGGATCTGGCCGAAGCCGACGTGATCCTCGTCGGCGTGTCGCGCTCGGGCAAGACCCCCACCTGCCTGTACCTGGCCCTGCAATACGGCATCAAGGCCGCCAACTATCCGCTGACGCCGGAAGACCTCGACAGCCCGACCCTGCCGAAGATGCTGTTGCCGTACCGCAAGAAGATTTTCGGCCTTACCATCGAACCGCAGCGGCTGCACCACATCCGCAACGAGCGCAAGCCCGACAGCCGCTACGCCTCGATCGACAACTGCCGGCGCGAGGTCAACGAGGCCGAGTCGCTGTTCCGCCACCATGGCGTGCCGTTCATCAGCACTACCCACAAATCGATCGAGGAAATCGCCAGCACCATCCTGCACCACACCGGCATTTCCCGCCGGTTCTGACGGTTGACAGGCCTGCTGCGGCAGGTCACCATGCCGACCATGCTTACCGAATCGTCCCGCCCCTTTTCCGGCTTCTGGTGGCGCAGCCCTTGACCGGCGGCGCGGACTTTTCGTAATCCGACAACATGCCGCCTGCGAGGGCGGCATGTGCGTTTCAAGGCTCTCGCAGACGGCTCCGGTTCCTTCAGGAGATCGTCCCATGTCATCCAACCAGCCTGTCATCCTCACCGGCGACCGCCCCACCGGCCAGCTGCACTTGGGCCACTTTGTCGGCTCGCTGCAAAACCGCGTGGCCCTGCAGGACAGCCACCGCCAGTTCCTGCTGATCGCCGACGCCCAAGCCCTGACCGACAACATGGGCAACTACGTCAAGGTCCGCGACAACATCCTGCAGGTGGCGCTCGACTATCTGGCCGTCGGCATCGACCCGGCCAAAACCACCATATTCATCCAGAGCCTGGTGCCGGAACTGTCCGAACTGTCGTCGTACTACCTCAACCTCGTATCGGTAGCCCGGCTGGAGCGCAACCCCACCATCAAGGACGAAATCCGCCAGCGCGGTTTTGAACGCGACATTCCGGCGGGCTTCCTGACCTATCCGGCCGCGCAGGCTGCCGACATCACCGCTTTCAAGGCCACCGTCGTGCCGGTTGGCGAAGACCAGATCCCGATGATCGAACAGACCAACGAAATCGTCCGCCGCTTCAACGCCAGTGTCGACCGCGAAGTGCTGGTCGAGTGCCAGGCGCTGGTGCCGCAGGTCGGCCGTCTGCCGGGCATCGACGGCAAGGCCAAGATGAGCAAGTCGCTCGGCAACTCGCTCACCCTCGGCGCCAGCCCGGACGACATCCGTCACGCAGTCAAGATGATGTACACCGACCCCAACCACCTGCGCGTGGCCGACCCGGGCCAGGTCGAGGGCAACGTGGTGTTCAGCTGGCTGGATGCCTTCGACCCGGACAAGGCCGCCGTGGAAGAACTCAAGGCTCACTACCGTCGTGGCGGCCTAGGTGACAGCGTGGTCAAGAAACGGCTGGAAGCGCGCCTGCAGGAAATGATCGAGCCGATCCGCCAGCGCCGCGAAGCCTTTGCACAGGACCCGGCCGAGGTCATGAACATCCTCAAGCGCGGCACCGACAACGCCCGCGCCGTCGCCGCCCAAACCCTCTCCGAGGTCAAGGGCGCCATGGGCATCAACTACTTCGGCGTCTGACGGCAGAGCGGTACAAAGAAAACGGGCTCCCTTGAGGGAGCCCGTTCTGCATCAGCGGATAATGCCTCAGGCCTGCTTGACCTGCTGCTCCAGCTCTTCCGGAATTTCGTCGTCGTCATGGGCCGACAGGTCGCTGTAATACACCGAACGGTCCAGCTCGCCCTCGCTCTTGGCCACCAGCACGGCGGTCAGGGTGTCGCCCGACACGTTGGTCGGCGTATTGGCCATGTCGATGATGCGGTCCACGGCGGCAATGGCGGCGATCACTTCCAGCGGCAGGCCGACCGACGACAGCACGAGGCTCATCACCACCAGACCGGTACCCGGCACGCCGGCAGCACCGATGGCGGCCAGCGTGGTCGTCAGCACCACCATCACCTTCTGTACCAGGGTCAGCTCGATCCCGTAAGCGTTGGCGGCAAAAATGGCCACAGCGCCCAGATAGGTCGCCAGACCGTTCATGTTGACGGTGGCACCCAGCGGCAGCACGAACGAGGCAATGCTGTTGTGCACGCCCATCTGGGTTTCAGCGGTCTTGATGTTCAGCGGCAGGGTGGCGTTCGAACTGGTGGTCGAGAAGGCAAACAGCTGCACCGGCAGCATCTTCTTCAGGAACGGCCACGGCTTGAGGCCCGCCAGGATCAGCAGGGCACTGTAGCCGACGGTCAGCACCAGAATGCACGACAGCCAGATGGTACCCACCAAGGCGGCAAGCTGTTCCAGCACCACAAAGCCGTTGTCGGCCGTCACGTAGGCCATCAGGGCAAACACGCCGTACGGCGCAAAAGCCAGCACCATGTTGATCAGCTTGAACACCACATGGTTGAGCGAATCGAAGAAGCGCTTGACCGGCTCGCCGGCATCGCCGGCCAGGTTGATTGCCACACCGAAAAACAGCGCGAACACGATGATCGGCAGCACGTCACCGTCAGCAAACGCCTTGAACGGGTTGGCCGGGAAGATCCGCATCAGCGTTTCCAGCATCGACGGGTGCGTGGCAGCCTGCTCGGCACCACTCACCACGTAGTTGAGCCCGTGGCCGATGCCGAAAGCGCCGGCCAGCAGCATCGACATGGTGCCGGCCAGTGCCATGGTCACGCCGTACAGCAGCAGGGTCTTGCCTGCCACCCGGCCCATCTTGCGCAGGTCTTTCATGGCAGTCACACCACAGACCAGCGACACGAAGATCACCGGCATCACCACCATGCGGATCAGGGTGATGAAGATGTCACCGATCGGCTTGAGCAGCTTGGCGTGCTCGCCGACGACAAAACCGGCCACGATACCCAGGATCAGGCCAATTAGAATTTTCTGCCACATTTGCAGAGAGAACGTTTTCCCGTTAGTCATTCGACCCTCATTCTTGGCGTAACATTTTGTAAACGACAGATTCTGTAGTTTGTTATTCCAGCAGGTCAAATGACGCAAGGGTAAAATGCGCAAGCGGAATTGTCCCGGGAATGCTGCATCGCCAAAAAAACCGGGGGAGCCTGCAGGCTCCCCCGGTTACCGTCAGTACTTTGCCGGTATCACTTGAGCTTGATTTCCGACCAGGTGCGGTTGAGGTCGCGCCGCTCTTTGGCATTCATGTCCTTGAGCTGTTGCAGGTTTTTCAGCGCAGCAGCATCCGGGAAAATGGCCGTGTTCTTGCGCACTTCAGCCTTGATGAACTGGGCCGAAGCCTGGTTCGGGCTGCCGGTACCCATCTCGTTGCTCAGGCCGGCGCCATGCTTCGGATCCAGCATGAAGTTCATGAACTTGTAGGCCAGATCCTTGCGCGGTGCGTCCTTCAGCAGTACGAAGTTGTCCACCGACATGGTGTTGCCTTCCTTCTGCAAGCCAAAGCCGACCTTGAACGGACGCTTGGCCTTGATGGCGTCCTGCTGGGCCTGGTAAAGATCGTTGGAATAGCCCATCGACACCCAGCTGTTGCCCAGCGTCAGTTCCTTGATGTAGCTCTGGTTGTTGAAGGCAGCCCAGTACGGCTTGGCCTTGAGAATCACGTCGCGGGCGGCTTTCCAGTCTTCCGGCCTGGTCGAGTTGGCCGGTTTGCCCAGATACATCAGGGCTGCCGCGACCAGTTCGCGCTGGCTGTCCAGCACCGTGACCTTGCCCTTGATTTTGGCGAGCACGGCCGGATCAAAGATCAGCGCCCAGCTGTTGGCCTTGTCGGCCACGCCGGCCTTTTTCAGGGCATCCTCGTTGTAGCCCAGCACGGTGGTGGTCAGAGCATACGGAATCGAATAGTTGCCCTGCGGATCGTAGAACGCACCCTTGAAGCCCGGATTGAGGTTCTTCAGGTTCGGCAGCTGGGCCTTGTCGAGCGGCTGGGCGGCCTTCTTGCCGATCAGTGTCTGCACGGCAAAACCGGTCGGCACGACAAGGTCGTATCCCTTGGCGCCGGCCGCCAGCTTGGCCAGCATTTCTTCGTTGTCGCCGTAGTAATCCTGCACCAGCTTGCACTTGCACTCTTTTTCGAACTGCTTGGCCGTTTCTTCGGACAGGTAGTTGTTCCAGTTGTACAGATGCAGCTCATCGGCCGCGTAAGCCGTCGAACAGGCCGCCAGCGAAGCAGCCAATACCAGTTTCTTCCACATATGCAAATCCCCCTTGCAGTGGCGGGACGAGGACAGCCGTGCTGGTGTCGTGGCCACCAGACGGAACGAACGGGCCTGTTATCGGGACGGCCCTGCGAAACGGGGCAGGTCTTGCGACCCGCCCCGTCATGACACCGGGAAACATCGTCCGGCGATGATATGGCAATTTTGCTGCTTCAGCCGTGACTCTTGAGTGACGACGGCGACAGCCGGCTGGCAATCAGGATCAGGCACAGGGTCAGCAGCATCAGGAGCGAACTCACGGCGTTGACTTCCGGCGTCACGGCGATCTTGATCATCGAGTAGATCTGCAACGGCAGCGTCGAGGCGCCGACCCCGGCGGTGAAGAAGGTGATCACGAAGTCGTCGATCGACAGCGTGAACGCCATCAGGGCACCGGCCATGATGCCGGGCAGGATCTGCGGCAGGGTGACCAGCCGGAAGGCCTGCCACGGCGTGGCGCCAAGGTCGCGGGCAGCCTCGACGAGGCTGTCGTCCATCCCCTGCATGCGCGCGCGCACCACAATGGCCACAAAGCCGATGCAGAACGCCACGTGCGCCAGGATGATCGACACCATGCCGAGCGTCAGGTTGATCATCACGAAGAAAATCAGCAGGCTGACACCCATCAGGATTTCCGGGATGGCGATCGGCGTCAGCACCAGGAACGGCAGGAACTTCAGCTTGAACCGGTGCAGGGCAATGCCCGCGAGCGTGCCCAGCACGGTGGCGATCACGCTGGAAGTCACACCGATGATCAGCGAATTGACCGCTGCGGTGATCATCTCGTCGTTGTTGAAGAGCTTGACGTACCACTTGGTGGTAAAGCCGACCCATTCGGCGTTCAGGCGCGAATCGTTGAACGAGTACACCACCACGATCACCAGCGGCAGGTACAGGAACAGGTAGGCAAAGAGCGCACCGCCCCACAGCAGTACCGATTGCTTCTTAGCCATGCTTCTTGCCTCCCCGTGCCACGGCCGCACCCAGTGCCGCCATCAGCAGCACGCCGCCGGTCAGCATGATCGACAGCACGGCGCCGAACGGCCAGTCGCGCGTTTCAAGGAACTGCTGCTTGATCAGGTTGCCGATCATGATGCCCTCGGTGCCGCCGAGGATGTCCGGGATGGCAAACATGCCCAGCGCCGGGATGAACACTAGTGCCGAACCGGCAAACACGCCAGGCAGGCTCAGGGGCCAGGTGATTTTCCAGAACCGCTGCCAGGCCGAGGCGCCCAGGTCCTGCGCGGCATCCAGCAAGGCCGTGTCGTGCTTTTCCAGATTGGCGTAGAGCGGCAGCACCATGAACGGCAGGTGCACGTATACCAGCCCGACGATGACGGCAAACGGGGTGAACAGCAGCGTGACCGGTTCGAAGCCCAGCCCGGTCACCACGACGTTGACGGCCCGGGTAAAGGCCGACGACGGACCGAGGATGATCATCCAGGCGTAGATGCGGATCAGGAAGTTGGACCAGAACGGCAGGATCACCAAGAGCAGCAGCAGGTCACGGTATTTCTTGTGGCTGCGGGCAATCAGCCACGCCAGCGGATAACCCATGACGATGCAGACCAGCGTCGTCAGGGCTGCGTAGCCGGCCGACTTGAGAAAGAGCTCGAAATACAATGGCTCTTCCACCAGCCGGTGGAAGCTTTCCAGCGTAAAGAAATCCTGCCAGTTGCTGCTATTGATCAGTACCTCGGTGGCGCCGGTCGCTTCATCCGTGGTCCACAGCGGCAGCAGGCCGCCGTAGTCGCCCGGATAGCGGAAGGCGGCAAACAACATGATCAGCGACGGGATCAGGAAAAACACCACCAGATAAACGGTAGGTGGCCACGACAGCAGCCACTTGCCCAGCTGGGCGCGCATCGTCTTCATCGCCTCACTCCACGAGGAAGCTGCCGGCGTCAAAGCGCCAGGCGATCTCGACCAGGTCGTCGTCGTCGAAGAGCTTGGCCAGACCCGGAGCCGAGTTGGGCAGCATGGCCTCGATCTTGACGCCGTCGGCCACTTCCACGATGTAGATGGTCACGTCACCCAGATACAGGCAGTCGTGAATCTTGCCCTTGAAGTAGGCTTCGTCGGGCAGGTCCGGCAGCTCGCGGTCGAGCTTGATCTTTTCCGGACGCAGCGCCAGCCAGCCTTTCTGGCCGGGCTGTGCACCCTGCGGCGCCAGCGCCTTCATTTCGCCGCAGCCACGGATCTCGATCTGCATGGTGCCGTCAGCGTTCAGCGACTTGATTTCGCTTTCCAGCACGTTGCACTGGCCGATGAAGTCCGCGACAAACCGGTTTTTCGGGTAGGAGTAGATGGTTTCCGGAATGTCGAGCTGCTCGACCGAACCGGCACTCATCACGGCAATGCGGTGGCTCAGGGCCAGTGCTTCACCCTGGTCGTGGGTGACGTACACGAACGTGATGCCGACTTCGCGTTGCAGGTTGATCAGCTCGATCTGCATTTCTTCGCGCAGCTTGGCGTCCAGCGCCGACAGCGGCTCGTCCAGCAGCAAGAGGCGCGGACGGTCCACCAGGGCGCGGGCAATCGCCACGCGCTGGCGCTGGCCACCCGACAGCTCGTGCGGAAAGCGGCTGCCGAACTGCGTCAGGCGCACGTCTTCCAGCAGTTCGTCCACCTGGGTGGCAATCCTGTCAGCGGCCCAGCCGGCCATTTTGAGCGGAAAAGCGATGTTGTCGCGCACGGTCATGTGCGGAAACAGGGCATAGCTCTGGAACACCGTATGCACCGGGCGTTTTTCCGGCGGCACCAGCGACACGTCCTTGCCATCCAGCAGGATCTGGCCGGAATCCGGCTGCTCGAATCCCGCCAGCATCCGCAAAAGCGTGGTCTTGCCACAGCCAGACGGTCCCAGCAAGGTAAAGAATTCGCCAGCCTCGACCGAGATGCTGACGCCGTTCACCGCCGTAAAGTCGCCAAAGCGTTTGACGACGTTGCGAATCTCAAGCAGAGCCATGTTTTCCCCCGCCCAAAAAGGGCGCTATTGTAGGCAAAACCCCCCCCGGTGCAAACCTGATTTGGCCAGAATCCGGCCAGAAAAATCCGCTTGCCGCTTCCCGTGTTTTCCCGGTACGGATTTCCCTGCGGCAAGGAGGGGGAATATGGCGTTTTTTGTGCCGCCGGTTACCAGCGCCCCTCTTCGAAAAAGCAGCGGTAACGCAGCAGCCACGGGGTGATGTCGATGCGCTGGGCTTCCAGCCAGTCCGGATTGAAATAGCTGTCGAGATAACGCTCGCCCGAGTCGCAGATCAGCGTGACGATGGCGCCCTGCTCGCCGCGCGCCACCATGCCCGAGGCGAGCTCGCACACGCCGAACAGGTTGGTGCCGGTCGAGCCGCCACACTTGCGCCCCAGGACTTCGGACAGGAAATGCAGGGCGGCATAGCTGGCGGCATTCGGCACGCGGATCACCCGGTCCACCACGCCGGGGATGAACGACGGCTCGACCCGTGGCCGGCCGATGCCCTCGACGCCCGAGCCGCCCTCACAGGTCAATGCGTCATCACCGGTGTAGTAGCTGTCGTAGAACACCGAGTTTTCGGGATCGACCACGCAGACACGGGTGTCGAGCTTCTGGTAGCGGGTATAACGGCCGAACGTGGCCGAGGTGCCGCCGGTCCCGGCACCGCAGACGATCCAGCTCGGGATCGGGAACGGTTCAAGCTGCATCTGCCGGAAAATGGTGTCGGCAATGTTGTTGTTGCCGCGCCAGTCGGTCGCCCGCTCGGCATAGGTGAACTGGTCCATGTAATGACCGTCCAGTTCGTGCGCCAGCCGTCGTGACTCGTCGTAGATGGTGGCCGGATCTTCGACCAGATGGCAGCGCCCGCCCTGGAACTCGATGGCCCGGACTTTTTCCGCCGAAGTACCGCGCGGCATCACCGCGATGAACGGCAGCCCCAGCAGACGGGCAAAATAGGCTTCGGAAACGGCCGTCGAGCCGCTGGAGGCCTCGATGATCGTCGTTCCTTCGCGTATCCAGCCGTTGCACAGCCCGTACAGGAACAGCGACCGGGCCAGCCGGTGCTTGAGACTGCCGGTGGGATGGGTCGATTCGTCCTTGAAATACAGGTGGATGTTCGGCACCGCCGGTATCGCCAGCGGAATCAGGTGGGTATCGGACGAGCGATTGAAATCGGCCTCGATCTTGGCAATGGCGGAGTGGATCCAGTGCGTCATGGTGCGACGTTTCCTCAACAGCAAACAGCTAAACACTGCATTCTAGAGGGGAAGTCCGCCCGGCCCGCAAAGAAAAACGGCGCGGGGTGCGCGCCGTCAAACATCACTTCAACACGAGAGGGAAATACGGACGGGAACGGCCAGCCGGCCGTGCCCGTCATGACATCACGTCAGGCGACGCGGTCAGAACTTGGTGCCGATACCGACGCCGATGATCCACGGGTTGATCTTGATCTTGCCAGCATCTTCACCATTGACCTGCAGCTTGGTGTCCATCCATACCTTCTTCACGTCAAGGTTGACGAACACGTTCTTGTTGATGGCATAGTCGGCACCGATCTGCAGGGCACCACCCCAGCTGTTCTTCTTGATGTTGACGCTGTCAGCGCCAGTCAAGGCCTCAGCCGTCTTGAAGTTGGTGTTGTAGAAGCGGGTGTAGTTGATGCCGGCACCCACGTACGGACGGAAGTCAGCGTCCGGCATGAAGTGGTATTGCAGGGTCAGGGTCGGCGGCAGCACCCACACCGAACCGATGTCACCACCACCAGAAGTCACATTGTGCTTGGAGGTACCCAGAATCAGCTCGGCACCGATGTTCTTGGTGAACATATAGGTCAAGTCAAGCTCCGGGGTCATGGCTTGCTTGACGTTCAGACCCAGATCGCTGGCAGTTTGCGACGTGCTCACTTCCGGAGCGATGTACAAACCACGTACGCGCACCAGCACGTCACCTGCGTCAGCCATCGACACGGCCGGAGCAAAGGCTGCACCTGCCAGAAGAGCCAGAGCCAGTTTTTTCATGTTGAGTTCTCCAAAGTTTGTCCGCAGACCGGAAAATAGTGCGCTATCGGAAATATCAAGCGCTGTTTCAGTTGTCCGGCGGCAGTTTAACCATATTGATTAGTCAATTTTTACGACACAT
>JAGPIM010000073.1 GCA_018055005.1 Laribacter sp. | reverse complement strand
ACCCACGCAAACAGCAGCGTCCAGAACGGCATGGTATAGCACAGCACCGACACCTTGCCGGCACCGCCAAACAGCAGGGCAAGGTTGGTGAGTGCGGTAAAGCCTGCCGTCTGGGTCAGGGCAATCAGCAGGGTCGGCCGCCACGGCGGTGGCCGCAGCGAACGGCCGCTCAGCAGCAGCACGAAGCCCAGCGTTGCCACGGCCAGCACCGAACGGCCGACTGCCAGCGCAAACGGGCCGGCGTAATGAAGGCCTTCCTTGGTGACGACCCAGTTGTATCCCCAGACCCCCCACAGGGCCAGGAGCAGCAACAGGTTGGCCAGCCGGCCGGGAGTACGGGTTGTAGTCATGAGGGCGGGGCACGGGCAAAAACGGACGGCCTGCCCTGAGGCAGGCCGTCGGAAACCGGAAACGGGAAGCTTGCATGCACATTCCATGCTGCTTGCAAGCCTAAGCCCGGCCCGGCAAAGACGTCAAATCGTTTACCCTGTCCCGCACCGCTTCAGTCCGCTGGCAGCACTTGCGACGTGCAATGCGGACAGCGGGTGGCCGCCAAGGGGATCGCCGTCGCGCAGAACGGACAATCACGGGTGGCCGGAGCCGGCGCGGCGGCATCCTTTTTCTGGTACAGGCGATTGACCACCTTCACCAGCAGGAACACCGAGAAGGCAATCAGGACAAAACTCACCACCGAGTTGATGAACTGACCCACGTTCATCGTCACCGCCCCGGCAGCCTTGGCCGCCGCCACCGTGGCATAGGGGCCGGGCGTCGTACCGGCCTTCAGGGTGATGAACAGATCGGCAAAATTGACCTTGCCGATCAGCAGGCCGATCGGCGGCATGATGATGTCGTCCACCAATGATTTGACGATGGAACCGAAGGCGGCACCGATCACCACGCCCACGGCCAGGTCGATCACGTTGCCACGCATGGCAAACTCGCGGAACTCCTTGAACATATTGACACTCCGGTTGGCCGGCCGGGTTGTCCACAGCCTGTCCACGTTTGCAGGCCTGCCTGTGAATTTCCCCCAGCCGGGGTGGATGTTGCTGTAGGAAAACTGTGGAAAAGTCAGCTAATTGACTGATATAAAGCAAAAAACCCAGAACTGATTATTTTTTAGGCAAGAAGCTTACCGGGGTTCATCACGCCACGCGGATCAAACACGGCCTTGATACCCCGCATCAGCGCAATTTCTTCCGGACTGCGGCTGACCGCCAGGTAAGGTGCCTTCAGCAAGCCCACGCCATGTTCGGCCGACATACTGCCGTTGTAGGCGGCCACCAGACCGAACACCAGCGCATTGACCCGCTCGCAGGCCTGCCGGAACACCTCGACCGTCAGCTCCGGTGGACGCAGGACATTCACGTGCAGGTTGCCGTCACCGATGTGGCCGAACCACACCACCTCGAAGCCGGGATATTCCCGCGCCAGCAAGGTATCCAGCTCGGCCACAAAGGCCGGTACCTGCGACGGATGCACGGCAATGTCGTTCTTGTAGGGCGTGCGCGGCGTGATCGATTCGCTGATGTCCTCGCGCAGGCGCCACAGCCGGCGCGCCTGTTCGTCCGACTGGGCCAGCACGGCATCTGCCACCACACCCTCTCCGGCAAGACCGGCAAAAACCGCCAGAGCCATTTCGTCAGCATCCGGCGTGATCCGTTCGTATTCAACCAGCGCGTAGCAGGCGCAGCGCTCTTCGAACGGACTGGCCACATGGCCGCGCGCCTCGACCTGCGCCAGCGCCGCATCAGAAAAAAACTCGAACGCCAGCGGATCGGCAAACTGCCGGAAACGTGCCAGTACCGTCATCACGTCCGCCAGCTGCGGCACGGCAAACAGCATCACGCCGCTGTCGGCCGGCGGACGCGCCAGCTTCAGCGTCACTGCCGTCACCAGCCCGAGCGTACCCTCGCTGCCCACGAACAGATGGCGCAGGTCGTAGCCGGTGTTGTTCTTGACCAGCCCGTGATTGAGCTGCAACAACTCTCCTGCCCCGGTCACCACGGTCAGTCCGGCGACCCAGTCGCGGAACATGCCGTAGCGCAACACCCGGATACCGCCGGCATTGGTGGCGACATTGCCCCCCACCTGGCTGGAACCGCGCGAGGCAAAATCCACCGGAAAATACAGCCCGCGCTCGCGGGCCAGCTGTTGCAGGGTTTCGGTCACCATGCCAGCCTCGACCATCATCAGGCGGTCAGTGGCGTCAAACGCCAGCAGGCGGTTCATGCGCTCCAGCGACACCACCACCTCGCCCGCCGTGGCACAAGCGCCGCCGGACAGACCGGTCCGCCCGCCGGACGGCACCAGTGGCAGGCTTTCGCGATTGGCAATGCGTACGATTTCCTGCACTTCTTCCTGAGTCTGCGGAAACAGCACGGCCAGCGGCGCCGGCTGGCAGAAGCGGGTCCAGTCCAGACCGTAGCGTTGCAAGGCATCGGCATCGGTGCAGCAACGCTCGCCCAGCAGGGCAGTCAGCGAGACAAGTCGGTTCATCAGGATTCATCCATCAATACAGGCAAACATCCTCGCATCATGGCCATGGCAACGCCATCCGGCAATCCGTACCCAAGATACCTCTTACCTCTGCCTCCTCTGCACCATGGAACCTCCCCGCCGGCCCAGGAGCCAGACGGGGAAACAGGCAGCCTCTGCCGCATCCGGCCTGACGATATGGCAGTCCTGATCCAGCTCCGCAGACCCGCCGGAGACACACCGCACATGCAGCCGGTACCCAGACCGGCTCCGACCCGGCGGTACAGGCGACTCCGGACGGCCCCGGTGCCGCGACCTGAGCCTGGCCGCACGACGGGCCGGACGTGCAAGACCGGCCCCTCCAGCAGCAGGCGCGCAACCGCCGCCCCCTGACAACCGGATGCGCCGGCGCGCATGCCGCCACAGATGCCGGACTCGCGACTCCCGCCAAGCAGCAGCGGCCTGGCCTCACGCCAACAACACTGCCGCGCGTACGCCTGCCATCCGGCGCCTTGGGCGAAGAGGACATCAAGGCCCCTTCCGGGAAAAAGACTCCCCTGTTGCGGAACCGGGAAAATGAGCGGGGTGCCACTTGGCGCGCAAAAAAGCGCCTCCGTTTTCACGCCGCACTTCCAGCGTGCCGCCCGACCATGACGACACCAGGCTTGCCGGCCCGGTGTCACCGGAGTTTCCGCCTCCCGTCCCTGCCCCGGCGTACCCTGTCAGGCATTCCGCCCGTTCCACCACAGGCGCCAGCGCTCCCGGACGATGGCCCGCCACAAGGCCCGGCTCCGCCGGGCGATATCTCCGGCGGGCGGGCTGTAAAGCAGATCAGCATAAGCCTGTATCTGGTCGGCCAGCCGCGGCCGGGCATTCTGCCGCAGGCGCTGCGCCCAGTCGTACGCACCTTCACCGGGCAGGCGCGGCCAGCCGGCCCGTGCGGCCAGCCGTTCCAGCCGCTGTTGCAGGCGTGGCCAGTCCGGTACGGCACGCCGCCGCCAGGCTACCCGCCCCTGCCAGCCCAGCCACAGCAGGCAGGCACCGGCCGGCAACCAGCCATAACGCCATGCCAGAGAGCCCCAGTCCGGCTGCCAGTGCCAGCCGCCGCCCGGCACATCGCCCCGCTCGGCAGGCGGCAGGCTGGCGATCAGCCCCTGCTCGATCCGGTCCGGCGCAATCACGGCGGTTCCGTCCAGCCGCAGCCAGCCGGCTCCCTCCAGCCAGACCTCGGTCCAGGCATGGGCGTCCGCCTGCCGCACCACCAGCCGCTGTACCGCCGGTTGCCACTCGCCGCCCTGCCAGCCCACCACTACCCGCGCCGGAATGCCCGCCGCCCGCGCCATGAACGCCAGCGCTGCCGCGTAGTGTTCGCAGAAACCGGCCCGCGTGCCGAACCAGAAACGGTCGATCAGGTCGCCCGACAGCGGCGGCGGGCGCAAGGTGTAGCGGAAGCCGGCGGTATGGATGAACTGCAGGAGCCGGGTCAGGAACAAGGCGTCCGAGCCGCTGTCGGCCCGCAGGCGTCGTGCCCACTCCCGCGCCTGCGCATTGCCGGCTGGCGGCAGTTGCAGCGCCCGCAGGCGGTCGGATTCCGGCAGCCCGGCCACCGGCCGCACGCTGGAACTCACCACCGTGTAGGGCAACACGTCCGGTGTGGTGGACCACAGGGTCTGGCCGTCCGCTAGCGTCACCGCACCGGATGCCGTGCGCGGCCAGTCCAGCGCCACCCGGCGCGAATCCGTAAACGCCGTGCCTTGCGGCTCTACCGTGTAGGCACGTTCGTCCGGTCCGGCGGCCAGTTCCGTTTGCAGCCGGACCGGCAGGAACGAGCGACCGGCCAGCCAGCGCCAGCCGTCAAACAGCCACAGCACGTCAGCGCGCCAGTAGCGTTCGGCCGGTACCGGCAGCGGACCGCGGTCAAAATGTACCTGGAAGGCCGGTGCCGGATCACGCGCCACTGCGCTCATGCTGCCCAGGGCCAGGCTGTCGCCCAGCCCGGTGCGCCGTACCGCTTCACCGGCATTCCAGCCAGTCGCCGCCGGCCACCATGCCAGTGACAGCCAGGCCAGCGGCAGGGTCAACGCAACCCACGCCAGTCCCGGACGGACAGCCTGCCAGCGCCACGACGGCAGCACGCTGCGCGCCAGCAACAACAACCCCGACACGACACAGCCTGCCAGCCACGGCCAGAGCCAGACCGAGCCCAGGAACAGGCAGAACACCGCCATCAGCAGCCAGCCCAGCACCACGGTCAGCCGCAGGTCACGCACCCCCTGGCATTCCAGCAGCTTGGCGGCAAACAGCAGCACCAGAAAAGCCAGCCCGTCGGCAGGTGCCAGCACCGGCTTGCCCCACCACAGCCACAAGGCCGTCAGCAGCAAAAACCCCAGCAGCACGCCACGCGGCGTGCGCTCTTTCAGCAAGCCGTAAAACCCGGCCACGCAAGGCAGCAAGCCGGCCACCCACCACGGGGTCAGCCACCAGGCCGGCAAGGCTACCCACAGCGCATAAGCGCCCAGCGCCCAACGGCCGTCCGGCCGCCAGTCCGGTTTCATGCGGCCTCCCGGCCGGCGTCGGCCAGCGCATCCAGCAGGTGGGCCGGGCTGCCGGCCAGTTCACGTCCGGCCAGCCTCAGCCGCAGGGACACCGGCTGCTGCGCCAGCTGCACCACCCGTCCGGCCAGCAGGCCGGCCCGCCGGTCGAGGTCCGGCTCGGGCGACGCATCCCAGTCCAGCCATTCGACAGCCGGTCCCACACTGTCACCAAACCGGCTCTGTACCAGCGGCCCACCGTGCGCCCGGATTTTCCATGCAACCCGGCAGGCAGGCTGCCCCGGCCGCCACGGCGACAATTCCTGCCATTCATCGCCCTGCCCGCCCGGATGCCTGCCGGCAGCCAGCGGAAGGCCGGATTCCAGCGGACAGGGCCATACCCGTACGGCCGGCAGGCCAGACAGACAGGCCCACGCCCGCACCAGGCCGAACGGCTGGCAACTGCTGATGCGCAAGGGTGGCAGGGATTGCCAGCCCCGTGCACCGGTGGAATGGCCCAGCCCGCATGTGCGCCGGCTGGCCGCTGGCAGTACCGCCAGTTGCACCATGGCCGGCTGGCCGTCCCAGCCCAGTGCGAGGCCGGTGCGCGCGCGCATGGCCGGATTGGCCAGCCCTACCGGCAACTCGGCCAGTTGCCCGGCAAATACCGGGTGCGCTGCGGCCCATTCCAGCCGCAGGCCCAGCAGGGTGCGACAGGCCAGCCACACCGATCCCAGCAGGATGGCTGCCAGCCACACCGCCAGCAGGCGCAGGGCATCCAGCCCGGTCCAGCGGGCCAGCAGCACCAGCACGCCGACCAGGGCCAGCGTGGCCCAGCCCGCTGGCGTCGGCAGACAGCGCAAGCCCTGCCAGCCCAGCGTGTGCGAGCCTTCCCGGGGAGTCATGCCGGCATGATCCGGGTCAGCAGATGGCGGGCACGGGCTTCGCCGTCCTCGCCCAGCCGGTGGGACGCCACGGCGGGAAAGACCGCCTGTACGTCCTCGGGCAACACCATCTCGCGCCCGGCCAGCCAGCCCCACACCCGGGCACTGGCCAGTACTGCCAGCCCTGCCCGCGGCGACAGCCCGGGGGCGCCGGTGCCACGACTGGCATGCAACAGGGCCAGCAGATAGTCCAGCAAGGCCGGTGCGGCATAAAGCCTTGCAGCCGCCTGTCTTGCTTCGGCCAGTCCGGAGGCATCCATGACCGGCAGCAATTGTGCCAGCAGCGCCGACGGTGCTTCGCCGGCCAGCAGGCGCCGTTCGGCTTCGGGGTCCGGGTAGCCCAGACGCAGGCACATCAGGAAGCGGTCGCGCTGAGATTCAGGCAAGGGAAAGACGCCGATCTGCTCGCCGGGATTCTGGGTGGCAATCACGACAAAGGGGTCGGGCAGCGGGCGGGTGACGCCGTCTACCGATACCTGGCGTTCTTCCATGGCCTCCAGCAGGGCCGACTGCGTGCGCGGCGAGGCCCGGTTGATTTCGTCGGCCAGTACCAGCTGGCTGAACAGCGGGCCGGGCTCGAAACGGAACTGGCCGCTGCTGCGGTCAAAGACATTGACGCCCGTCAGGTCGGCCGGCAGCAGGTCGCTGGTGAACTGTACCCGGCGGAAGGCCAGCCCCAGCGAGCGCGCCAGTGCCTGTGCCAGCGTGGTTTTGCCTACGCCGGGGATGTCTTCTAGCAGCAGGTGGCCACCGGCAATCAGGCAGGTCAGGGCCAGCCGTACGGTATCGGGCTTGCCGAGGATGACGCGGTTGAGCTGCGCCAGAACGGGCTGAAAGACTGGCATCGGGCCGGCACTCCGGAAAAGGATCCAGCTTTCATCCTAGACGGCGCCAGCCTGAAAAAAGCCCGGACAGCATGCAGGAAAACACCCCGGCATGCGGGGTGTACGGTCTGCACCGGACAGCATGCAGGAAAACACCCCGGCATGCGGGGTGTACGGTCTGCAATCGCCAATCCGGCTGTCACCCGGCCCGGACGAAAGGCCGGGGCCGGCCCGTGACCGGGATCAGGACGGGTGACGCCATCAGCGGCGCCGGGGCGGACGGGCCCTGGTCTTGCGTTCATCAGGGGCCGGTTTGCCCGTTCCGGCCGGAGTGTCGGCAGCAGGAGCGGGCGGGCGGCGGGCGCGGGAACGGCCGGCCGGGGCTTCGGCTGCCGGTGCGGCGGGGGTCTGGCCGGCCGGTTTTTCGGGTGGCAGCAGGGCAAAATCGATCTGCGTGCTTTCCAGGTCAACCCGCGCCACGCGGACCGTGACTGCATCGCCCTGTGCGTAGCGGACACCGCTTTTTTCGCCGACGATGGCCTGGATTTCCTGCCGGTAATGGAAGTAGTCCCGTCCCAGTTCGGAAATGTGCACCAGCCCTTCGATATAGAACTGGTCCAGCAGGACAAAAACGCCGAACGCCGTAACCGAGCTGATGGTGCCGGTAAACACTTCGCCGACCTTGTCGCGCATGGCGTAGCACTTGAGCCAGTTTTCCACGTCACGGGTGGCTTCGTCGGCCCGCCGTTCGGTCATCGAGCAATGTTCGCCCAGCTCCGGCCATTTGCGTTCCGGCGTGTACTTCCCGCCTTGCAGCACGGCCTTGATGGCGCGGTGCACCAGCAGGTCGGGATAGCGCCGGATCGGGCTGGTGAAGTGGGTATAGGCCGGGTAGGCCAGCCCGAAGTGGCCGATGTTGTCGGGGGTGTAAACGGCCTGGGACAGCGAGCGCAGCAGCATGGTCTGCAACACGGCGGCATCGGGCCGGGTGCGGACCTGCGCAGCCAGCAGGGCGTAGTCCTTGGCAGTCGGGCTGTCTCCACCGCCCAGCGACAGGCCGGCCAGATGCAGGAAGGCCCGCAATTTTTCCAGCTTTTCCGGCGTCGGCCCTTCGTGAACCCGGTACAGGCAGGGCTGGCGATGCTTCTTGAGGAAAGCGGCGGCGCACACGTTGGCCGCCAGCATGCATTCCTCGATCAGCCGGTGGGCATCGTTGCGGACCACCGGCACGATGCGGTCGATCTTGCCCTGTTCATTGAACAGCATCTGGGTTTCGATGGTGTCAAAGTCGATGGCACCGCGCGATTCGCGTTCGGCCAGCAGGACCTTGAAGAGTGCGTACAGGGTGTCGATCTGCGGCTTGAGGGCGTGCGGCTCGCCGGACTCGATCCATTGCCAGACCTGGGTGTAGGTCAGGCGGGCCCGAGAGCGCATCACTGCCGGGTAGAAATCGAACGATTTGACCTTGCCTTTGGGGCCGATCTGCATGTCGCACACCATGCACAGGCGTTCGACATCGGGATTGAGCGAGCAGATGCCGTTGCTGAGCGCTTCGGGCAGCATCGGGATCACCCGGCGCGGGAAGTACACCGAGTTGCCGCGATCAAAGGCATCGACATCCAGGGCATCACCCGGCTCGACATAGTGGCTGACGTCGGCAATGGCCACCACGAGGCGCCAGCCTTTGCCCGAAGGCTCGGCAAACACGGCGTCGTCAAAGTCGCGGGCGGTTTCGCCGTCAATGGTGACCAGAGGCAGCTCGCGCAGGTCGACCCGGCCCTTGCAGTCTTTCTTGCGTACCTTGTCGGGCGTCTTGCCGGCCTGCTTGAGTGCGGCGGCGGAAAATTCGTACGGCAGGGCGTGCTTGCGCAGGGCAATTTCGATTTCCATGCCCGGATCGGCGTAATCGCCCAGTACCTCAAGGACACGGCCGATCGGCTTGGCGTAGCGCTGCGGCTGCGCCAGGATCTCCACTACTACTACCTGGCCGGATCTGGCACCGGCATCACCGCCCGGTTCGATGAGGATGTCCTGGTTGATGCGCCGGTCTTCCGGCACCACGAACATCACGCCCCGTTCGCGTTGCAGACGTCCGACCACGGTCTGGTTGACCCGTTCCAGCACTTCGACGATCTTGCCTTCGCGTCGGCCGCGCCGGTCGGTGCCGGTTTCGCGCACCATGACACGGTCGCCATGCAGCACTCGCCCCATCTCGCGCTCGGACAGGAAGAGGTCGGCCGAACCGTCATCCGGCTTGGCAAACCCGAATCCGTCGCGGTGGCCGATGATGCGCGCGCGGATCAGGTCCAGCTTGTCGGCGATGCAGATCGCACCCTTGCGGTTGACGATGACTTCACCGTCCCGCTCCATCGCCCGCAAGCGACGGGTAAAGAATGTCCATTCATCATCACGGATGCCCAGCATGTGGCCGAGCTCTTCCGCGTAAAGCGGAGAGCCGGCATCCCGCAGCAAGTCCAGCACGTATTCCCGGCTCGGCAGCGGATTGGAATATTTTTGCTTTTCCCGCTCCAGATAGGGATCGCGATCCCGCAAAACAGAAGATTGTGTTTTTTTCTTGTGATGACCCATTGACAGCCTCTGAGGAATGCTTATAATTCGCGTCTCAGTTCAGCGCGACGCAGGTTGCGGTTGAGTTGGCCCAGGTGGCGGAATTGGTAGACGCACTAGGTTCAGGTCCTAGCGATGGCAACATCGTGGAAGTTCGAGTCTTCTCCTGGGCACCAACACAAAACTGAATGGACATTCTAGCCGAGTATTGATTGGCTTGTCCGAACAAATGCCCAGGTGGCGGAATTGGTAGACGCACTAGGTTCAGGTCCTAGCGATGGCAACATCGTGGAAGTTCGAGTCTTCTCCTGGGCACCACATTAAACAAAAAAGCCAACCTTAAGAGGTTGGCTTTTTTGTTGCCTGTTTTTTTCATCCGTCACGCACATCAAGCCGGAGCATGACGGATGATCCGGCCAAATCAGTTGCCGTCCTCACGCAGATACAGCTGACAGCAAAAAAGCCGCACGGTTTCCCCGAACGGCCTTTCGCACTTCCCCACAGCCCCTACCCGGCACGCACACCGTTAGGCACCGGAAACTCGGGCTGGGCCAGCGCCGACGGCAACAGCCCGTCAGCGTACCCGATATCGAACATCATGCCCTCAGACTGCACGCCACAGATTTTGCGGGGTGCAAGGTTTACTACAAACAGCGCCTGCTGCCCCACCAGCGCTGCAAGGTCAGCTCGTTCCTGCTTGATGCCGCACAGGATGCTGCGGCTGAAATCCCCGAAATCAACCAACAACTGCACGACCTTGTCCGACCTGGGCACATCATTGACAGCTGTGATCGTGCCGCAACGAATATCGAGCCTGTCCAGATCATCCAGCGTAACCAAGGGTTTGACCGGTGCACTCATGGCATCTCTCCTGCCTGAAACTGGGCCGGCCAATGTACCACGCCCCCGGCTGCACCGGCGCCAACCCCGGCCCGCCCATCCAGACAGGGGACTAGACCCGCGCCAGCGCACGCTCGACAAAACGGCGGGCCACCAGGGTCTTGGGTACCCGCACGTCAAACCAGCGCCGCACGTCCCAGTCGAGGCCAATGCCGTGCATGTAGTTGTACAGCGCCTTGGACATGGCGCGCCCCATCGCCGCATGATCAGTGCCGGTCGGATCGGTAAAGCCGACATCATTCTGCGCAAAACCGGCAAACGGCAGCGGCTTCAGCGTTACCCCGAATTCGTCCGGATGCTGCCCGACCGGCGAATGGATAGTGCAGGCAAAACGGTGAAAATAGCCGGACTGGATACAGCCGGCATCAAAAAGCTGCCGCACGTATTCCAGCGCATCCACACTGTCCTGCACCGTTTGCGTCGGAAAACCGTACATCAAATAGGCATGCACCAGAATGCCGGCCTCGGTGAAGTCGCGCGTCACCCGCGCCACCTGGTCGACCGACACACCTTTCTTCATCAGCTTGAGCAAACGGTCAGACGCCACCTCCAGCCCGCCGGACACCGCGATGCAGCCGCTCCGGGCCAGCAACCGGCAGAGTCCGGCATCAAACGACTTTTCAAAGCGGATATTGCCCCACCAGGTAATCACCAGCCGGCGGCGGATCAGCTCCTCGGCCAGCGCACGCAGCATTTTCGGTGGCGCCGCCTCATCGACAAAATGAAAGCCGGTCTGCCCGGTTTCAGCGATGATCGCCTCGATGCGGTCAGCCAGCAGCGAGGCATTCGCCGTCTCGTACCGCGAAATGTAATCGAGCGACACATCGCAAAAACTGCACTTCTTCCAGTAACAACCGTGGGCAATGGTCAGCTTGTTCCAGCGCCCGTCCGACCACAGCCGGTGCATCGGGTTGAGCATGTCGATCAGGCTCAGATAGTCACCGATCGGCAACCCGTCCCAGGTCGGCGTACCGGTTTCGCTGAACGGCACGTCCGGCTCGGGAAAATTCACGTAGCGCACGCGCCCGTCCTCGCGGACATAAGTACGCACCAGCCGCTCGCGCGAGCGCCGGCCGGCCAGATGATCCAGCAGCGCCAGCAGCGGCCGCTCCCCGTCATCCAGGGTGACAAAATCAAAGCAGTCAAACACGCGCGGCTCGGCCAGCGAGCGCAGCTCGGTATTCACATAGCCGCCGCCGAGCACGATCCTCGCCTGCGGACGCAGCCGGCGGATGGTCTGGGCAATGCGGAACGCCGCATACACCGAGCCGGGAAACGGCACGGACAACAGCACCACGTCGGGCGCGTGCTGCTCCAGCGTTTCGGCCGTCAGCTGCGCCAGCGTCTCGTCTACCAGCGTGGGCCGGGCAGCCAGTGCCTTGGCCAGCGGGTCGAACGAGCCCTGGCTCAGTGCCAGGCTCTCGGCATAACGGACAAACTCGAAACGGCTGTCGGCCGCATCGCGCAGCACGTCGGCCAGATCGTCCAGATACAGCGTGGCGATGTGCCGCGCGCGGTCATGACTACCCAACGCACCAAACGCCCACGCCAGCGGATCTGCCTCGGGCATTTCCGGATCAACATAGGCATCGATGGTGGCAAAGCGCGCGCCCTCCGGCAACAGCGTGCGGCTGGCAATACGGTGCGCCAGGGTCGGATCACGCCCTTGCAGGAATGCAAGGACCGGAGCGATGGTCGCCTCGTAATCCTCGTAGGCAGACAGGAAATGCTCGATTTGCGCAGTGCGTGACCTTGCCGGCAAGGCCAGTGCCTGCTCGCGCAAACGGGCCAGTCCGTCGCGGCTGAAAAGGCGCAGTACCAGCGCCAGCGCCAGATCAGTCTGGCGTGCATCGAAACCCTGTTCGCGCAAAAAGCCGGTCAGGTAGGCCGTTGACGGGTAAGGCGTGTTGAGCTGCGTCATCGGCGGGATGATCGACAGGATACGGACAGGGTTCATCGTACAGGTTCGGGCGGGTTTGCAAAGCGGTACGGCCCGCTAAGGCGGGCCGGCGCGGCGAGACTAAGGCGGTTTGCAACAGGGTGCAAGGACGAACTTGGGGCAACAGGCACAAACGGACGGCAAAAACGGCACATCACCGACAAACGTGACCTGATGCAGGCAATCCATCCCCTGCCAGCCTTCGCACTTCCAGCATGGCAAGACCCGCCACAACCTGCGCCATGCCGGCAAACCAGGTCCCTGCCTGATACATCAAGCGATTCCAAGACATGGACATGGCCATGGCACAACGGGTCTGGCAGCAAGCAGCCACACCTCACCTAGACTCCAGCACGGCTGGCGGCCGACAATACTCCCGCTTTTGCGACCGGTAGCGTCCTGCTCACACAATCCGGAAGAATGAGCACCGGAAAAAGCGGTGACATCAGCAA
>JAGPIM010000221.1 GCA_018055005.1 Laribacter sp. | reverse complement strand
GCGCGTGGTGCGGGATCGACACGAAGCCGTCGGCTTCGGCGACCAGCTCGCCACGCTCCACCCGCTGCCCGGTCCGCACGATGGCGCGGGCCGGCTTGCCGATATGCTGGGCAAGCGGCACGGTCACGCGTGCGGGAAAGGGCAGGCGGCGGATCGGCTGGCCCGCCGTGCGGGCCTTGCCGTGGTCATCGTGCATCGGCGCAAAAACTGCGTCGAGGAGCTTCATGGCCTGTCCTTACTCAAAGCGCCTGGCGCGTTCGACCAGTGCGGCCACGCCCGGCTCGGCCGGATTGGCCGGCGTACCCGGATGGATGCAGGCAGCCGGGCATTGCTCGGCCGCGCGCACCAGCTCGGCATAACTGGCCGCCGTCGGGTTCACCACCGTCGCCTTGCCGTCGGCTCCGTAGGCAAAGGCCTTGCCGTTGAGGCGGGTACAGTCGTCGCAGGCGGTACAGTCGGCCGGGTCAATCCACGCGGGCTCGAAGTCCGCGGCCTGGCGGGCTGCCGGAGCCACCGCCGGCAACCCGGCAGGATGACCGGCCGTAGCGGCCAGCGGCGCCGCACCTGCGAGGGACAGCAGCGCATCGGAGAGCTGGCGTGCCATGTCCTGGCGGGCCTGGGCCACGGCAGCATCCAGATTGCCGGTCTGCTCTTGCCCGGACAGGGCACGCAGCTGGCGCCAGAAACTCAGGCGGTCATCGGCCGAACGCACGATGCTGTCGCTGACGGCCACACGTTCGATGCGGCCGGAGCTGCGCAGCACCTCGATGTACGGCACGCGCCCTTCGCGTTCGGATTCCGGCAGGGCGACCAGATCGGCAAACGGGATCAGCCCGGTCTCGGCATCGGCCGGCTTGAGCGGATGGAAGTGCTTGGAAAAGCGTGCTTCGGTAAAGGCAAAGTCGGCAAAGGTGAACGGCTTTTTCACCCGGACCGGCCGGCCGTTTTCGTCCTGTCCTGCCAGCTCGGTCATCGGCCAGTCGGCGTCCAGCTCCGGGTTGCCCTCCAGGTCCAGCCCATCACCGATCAGCGGCCCGGCATCCGGATTGAAACGGAAGACCGGATAGGCGCGCGATTCCACGGCCAGCCGCGACTGGCGGTCCATGGCGTCGTCCGGCACGCCGTGTTCGGCCGGGCAGACGGCGTAGATGTTGAAGAGCGCCGGGCGCTGGCTGTTGAGGCCGTCGATGAAGCCGCCCAAGAGGTGCGGAATGTGGCTGACGGCCGATTGCAGCACGTAGCTGGTCCGGTGGGCCATGGCGATCAGGCCGATTTCCTTGCGGATTTCCTGCTTGCCGCGGCCAACCTTGCCGTACGGCGACATGTCGGCCACCTGGCCGATAAAGCCCGAGGTACAGGCCTGGCCACCGGTGTTGGAGTACACCTGCGTATCCAGCACCAGCACCTTGATCGGAGTGCCGGAAGCCAAGGCCCGTGACAGGTTCTGGAAGCCGATGTCGTACATGGCGCCGTCACCGCCGATCGCCACCACCGGCGGGCACAGCTGCCATTCTTCGTGGCTGAAGTCGTGCCAGCCGAAACGCTGGTAGAAACGGGCCTTTTCCGGGGTCACGGCTTCGCCGGCCAGCACGTCTTCGGCGCGGCGGATGGCGCGGAAGCCTTCGGCCATGCGCACCATGTGGCCTTCAAACAGGCCCAGTGCCATCGACGGGCTGTCCTGGAAGAGATGCGACGACCACGGGAACGGGTAGGGGTTGTACGGCCACGACGAAGCCCAGACCGACGTGCAGCCGGTCGAGTTGACCGCACCCATGGTGGCGCGGCCGTTGCCGGACGGGCCGGATTCGTAGCGCCAGACCAGATCGCGCAGGCTGGCCAGCAGCTGGCCCATTTCCTTCAGCCAGGTCCGGTCGACCAGCGTGGTTTCATGGCCGCTGTCGAGCAGGTCGGCCAGCCGCGACAGCGTCAGGTCGCCGTCCGGAACCGCCAGGCTGGCATCGGCCAGCGCGCCGGCATCCGACAGGTCGACCCCGGCCACCAGCTGGTGGCGCACATGGGTTTCCAGGCGGGTGATCAGGTCTTTCAGGCGCTTGACATGGCGCTCGACGCGCGGCTGCATCAGGGCACTGACGGTCGAGGTGAACAGGTGGATGGCGGTCTTTTCACCGCAGCCTAAACAGGCGCCGTCGCCACAGGCCATCGAGCCGTAGTTGCGCTTGTCGAGCAGCAGGGTTTCCAGTGCGCCGATCTTGTTGTCCAGATCGCTGATGCGGGCAAATTCCGGCGGCGTGTTGGGCAGGTCGCGCCACAGGTTCCAGTGCTCGCGCATGCGGGCAATGGCGATGTCGTCCTGCGGCTGGGCCGACAGCGCGCCGTCCTTGCACACGTTGATGCAGGCCATGCAGCCCTTGCAGGTGGCCGGATTCAGCGTCAGGGCAAACAGGCCACCGCTGCCCGGATTCTGCTTTTCGCGCACCTTCCAGTATGGCGCAGTGATGGCAAAGTCGAAGTTGCCCAGTTCGGTGCGCAACAGTTCCAGTTCGCGCTCAAGGCCCGGACGCGAGTCGCTGGCCGGCATGTCGGCCAGGAGCTGCGCGATGGCGCTTTCAAGTGCCGTGCCGATGTGCGTGTCGCAGCCGCCCTTGTCACAGGCATCGTGCAGCAGCGTTTCCAGCTTGCGGCTGACCCGGCGCAGGTGCACGGTCGGCGTGCCGCCGGTTTCGATGCGGCGGACCAGGGTGGCCAGCAGGTCGCCCGGCTTCACCACCAGACCGGGCAGGGCCGAGTCCGGGCAGACGGTGTAGCACTTGCCGCAGGCCGTGCATTTTTCCGGCTGCCAGTGCGGGTATTCAAAGCGGATCTGCGTCATGTCGCGCATCAGGCCGGTGACCGGCGGCAGCAGCGACAGGGCCTGGAACGGATCGGCCGGGCGGTCCGAGCCGCAGCCGGCGCTGTAATAGGCGCCGGTGCGCTGCCAGAAGCGGTGGATGTCGCCCAGTGCCGGCTCGGCAGCCGGGCGGGCGGCGAGCATGGCCGGTGCGTTGGGCAGCGCGCGCGGCGAACCGGCGCTGTGCAGCGGCATGTCGGTGATCTCGCGGGTTTCGTCAAAACCGCGACGCACCACGCGCAGGTTGTCGGTCACCACCCGCTCGCCCTTGGCACCGAACTTGTGGCGCAACTGTTCTTCGATGGCGCCGAACAGGCGGGTTTCATCGAGACTGGCGCGGGCCATCAGCGGTGAAGCGGCAAAGAAGGCACCCTGGAAGGCATTGCCCTGCATGCGCAGTTGCAGCTCCGGGTTGCTGGCTTCGTCGCGGGCAATCGAGAAGCCGTCGAGGAAGAACACGCGGATGCCGCGGTCGACGATTTCGTGCTGCCGCAGGGCCGGAATGCTGGCCCACACGGCATCCGGATCGCTGCCGCTGGCTTGCAGGATGAACACGCCGCCGGGCTTGAGGCCGTCCAGCGGGTTGGAGTGGCTGAACACGTTGGGGTCGGGTGACATCACCACGTCAACGTAGCGGTATTCGCAGTTGAGGCGGATCGGTTCCGGAGCGGCTGCCAGATAGTAGGTCGTCGGCTGGCCCTTCTTCTCCGAGCCGTATTTCGGGTTGGCGCGGATTTCCCAGTCCAGGAGCTCGAACAGCGTCATGGCAAGGTTCTTGCCGGTGGTGATGGCACCCCAGCCGCCGATCGAGTGCATGCGGATGGTGAGCGCACCCTGCGGCATCAGGTCGGGATTGACCGAGCCCTTGACCGCCAGTTCGCGCACCTGCGGATAGGCTTGCAGCAGGCTGTCGTTGCTGGCTTCTTCGATCGGCGACTGCGGATCGCTGACAAAGTCGAT
>JAGPIM010000072.1 GCA_018055005.1 Laribacter sp. | reverse complement strand
TTCCGCTTTCCGCTTTCCGCTTTCCGCTTTCCGCTTTCCGCTTTCCGCTTTCCGCTTTCCGCTTTCCGGATGGTGCTGCGTCTGCCTGGGTAGTCGGTGCCGAAGGTGACTGGCTGGCGGCTGTGCCGTGTTGCCGTCCGGTCCGGAGGGCGCCGGTGTGGCCAGGCGCGGTGGCCGGATGCCGGAGGCGCCTTATGGGCGCGACTGCGTGGCAGCAACGGCAAACGCCACGATGTCGTCAAGGTAATCGGCAAACCATGGAAAACCGTGGTCGCCGCCTTCGCGTACTGTCTGCCGGCAGCCGGCAAACCGGCTGGCAGCCTCCTGCCAGTCCAGTACTTCGTCCCCGGTACAGGCCAGCAGCCAGTAAAGCGCCGGCGTGATGCCGGGAGGTTCGGCCTCGGCCAGCGTGGCCAGATGCCCGGCTGTCACCTCGACTTCTTCGCCGCTGCGGTAATGCGTGTACCGGCCGGGCAGCAAGCTGGCATGGCGCCAGGGATGGACGGCCGGATTGACCAGCACGGCCGGTGCCTGCCAGCGCTCGGCCATCACTTCGGCGTAAAAGCCGCCAAGGCTGGAACCCACCAGCACGAACGGTGCACCGTCGAGGTTGACCAGCGTGGCTTCGGTTTCCAGCAGTGCCAGAAGCGGGTCCACCGGCAGCACCGGAGCGTGGAAGCGGTAGGCCAGTCCGGCGGCGGCCAGATGGCGGCGCAGGCATTCGGCCTTGGCCGAGGCCGGGCTCGACAAAAAGCCGTGCAGGTAGACGAAATGCGGTATCACGGATAGTCGATGCGGTGGTTCATTTCCAGGGCCGGCATCGATTCGGCCGTCTGGCCGACGATGCGCGCCGGTACGCCGGCCACGGTCACGTGCGGCGGCACGTCGCTCAGCACCACGCTGCCGGCACCGACCTTGACGCCTTCACCAAGGTGGATGTTGCCGAGGATCTTGGCGCCGGCACCCAGCAGCACGCCGGCGCCGATTTTCGGATGGCGGTCGCCCGACTGCTTGCCGGTGCCGCCCAGCGTTACGCCTTGCAGGATCGACACGTTGTTGCCGACCACCGCGGTTTCACCGGCGACAAAGCCGGTGGCGTGGTCGAGCAGGATGCCTTCGCCGAACCGGGCGGCCGGGTGGATGTCGACGCCCATCGATTCGGAAATGCGGTTTTGCAGGAACAGCGCCAGCGCATCGCGTCCGGCGCCCCACAGCCAGTGGGTGACACGGTAGCACTGCAGGGCGTGGTAGCCCTTGTAATACAGCAGCGGCGTCGAGTAGGCCTCGCAGGCCGGATCGCGGTCATAGCAGGCGGTCAGGTCGGCGCGCGCGGCTTCGACGATGTGCGGGTCTTCGGTAAAGGCCTCGTGCAGCAGCTCGACCAGTGCGCGGCCGTCCATCACGTTGCAGGCCAGCTTGCTGGACAGGTGGAAGGCCAGCATGTCCTCAAACGAGGCGTGCCGCAGCACGGTCATGTGCAGGAAGCTGGCAAGCAGGGGTTCGCGCTCGGCCGATCGCACGACTTCGTCGCGGATCGCCTGCCAAAGGGGATCGGTGGTCAACACGGAAGCTCCGGACTCAACTACTGGAAAGACTGGCACCCTTGCGGGGCAAGGCCCGACTCTAGCGCCCGGCTGACGGCGGCACAACCCGCTGCCTGCGTGGACAGGCAGCGGAGCGGGCCCGGTTTTCAGGGTAGCAGAACGGTGGAACCGGTCGTGCGCCGCGCTTCCAGGTCGCGGTGGGCCTGCGCGGCATCCTGCAGGGCGTAGCGCTGGCCGATGCTGACGCGGACCTGGCCGCTGCTGATCACGGCAAAGAGATCGGCAGCGGTTTCCAGAAGTTCCGCACGGGTGGCCGTGTAGTCGGCCAGCCGCGGACGGGTCAGGTACAGCGAGCCCTTGGCGGCCAGCACGTTGGGCGACACCGGCGGGACGGCACCCGAAGCATTGCCGAAGCTGACCAGCATGCCGCGCGGGGCGAGGCTGTCGAGCGAGCCTTCGAAGGTGGCGGCACCGACCGAATCAAACACCACCGGCACGCCGCGGCCCTGCGTCAGCTCGCGCACGCGCGGCGCAAACGCTTCTTCGCGGTAGTTGATCACGTGGTCGCAGCCAAGCGAGCGGGCGATGGCGGCCTTGTCTTCCGACCCGACCGTGCCGATCACGGTGGCGCCCAGTGCCCTGGCCCACTGCACGGCAATCTGGCCGACCCCGCCGGCTGCGGCGTGCCACAGCAGGGTGTCGCCGGCGCCGACCGGACGGGTGCGCTTGAGCAGGTACTGCGCGGTCATGCCGGCCAGCATGCTGGCAGCTGCCGTTTCGTCGCTGACCGTGTCCGGCAGCGGCACCAGCACGTCGGCGGCAAGGTTGCGGCGTTCGCTGTAGGCGCCGCAAATGCCCCCGGCATAAGCGACGCGATCACCTATCCTGAATTCTGTCACGCCGGTGCCGACGGCCTCGACCACGCCGGCGGCCTCCAGCCCGAGCCCGGAAGGCAGCGGCAGCGCATACAGGCCGCTGCGGTGGTAGGTATCGATGTAGTTGAGGCCGATGGCGGTGTGGCGCAGCGTCACCTCGCCGGCAGCCGGAGCCGGCAGCCCGACGGCCTGCCAGTCCAGCACGTCCGGGCCGCCTGTCTGGGCAAAGCGGATGGCACGGGTCGTGGTCATGATGGTTTCTCCTGGGAAAAGCGGTTTCTCTATGGGTGTGCAGACCTCGGAACGAGGCGTGAAGGGGCGCAGATGAAGGGCATTGTATTTACCGAATTTCTGGACATGGTCGAAACACGCTGGTCAGCCGGTTTTGCCGATGCGCTGCTGGATGCCACCGAGCTCGGGAGCGGCGGCGCCTACACCACGGTCGGCACCTACGATCCCGGCGAGATGGTCGCCCTGCTGGCAGGGCTGTCCCGGCGCACCGGCATCGCGGCCAGTGACCTGCTGCACGTGTTCGGCCAGCATTTTTTTGCCCGCCTGACCGTACTGTATCCGCATTTTATCGCGGCGGCGCCCGATGCTTTCAGCCTGCTGGCCGGTATCGAGGACGTGATCCACACCGAAGTGCGCAAGCTCTACCCCGACGCAGAATTGCCGGCCTTCGAGATCATCAGTCATGCCCCGGAGCGGCTGGAGCTGCTGTACCAGTCGCCGCGCTGCCTGTCGCGGCTGGCGCACGGACTGATCGACGGCGCCCTGCAACACTACGGTGAGCAGGCCGTGGTGCGGCTGGAGCCGCTGGACCGGCAGGGGCAGCGTGTCCGGATCGTGCTGGAGCGGACGGCATGACCCTCCTGCCGGACGATGCCGAAACCCTGGCCCGTCTGGAACGGCGGGCCGAACGCGAGCGGCGGGCACGGCACGAAGCCGAACGGCTGCTGGAACAGAAAAGCCTCGAGCTTTACAGCGCCAACCGGCTGCTGGAGGCGCGCGTGGCCGAACGCACGGCCGAACTGGAAGTGGCGCTGGCGCGGGCCGAGCAGGCCGGCCGGGCCCGCAGCGCGTTCCTCGCCATGATGAGCCACGAAATCCGCACACCGATGAACGGCGTGATCGGCACGACAGACCTGCTGGCACAGACCGGCCTCAGCGCCGAACAGTTGCAGTACGTCCACACCATCCGTGAATGCGGACAGGCGCTGACCACGCTGATCGACGACATTCTCGACTTTTCGCGCATTGATGCCGGCAAACTGGTGCTGGAACACCAGCCACTCGACCTGATGGCACTGCTGGCGAGCGTATGCCGGCTGCTGGCCGGCGCCGCCCGGGACAAGGGGCTGACGCTGGAATTCGTGCCCGGCCTTGCCGGGCCGTGCGGCTGGATCATGGGCGACGCCCACCGCATCCGCCAGATCGCGGTCAACCTCGTCGGCAATGCCATCAAGTTCACCGAACGTGGCCGGGTATCGGTGCGGCTCCTGCGGACACCGGCCGCGGAAGCTGGCATCTGTGAACTCCGGCTGGCGGTCAGTGATACCGGCATCGGGCTGACGCCGGAAGCGCAGGCGCGCATTTTTGCCCCGTTCGAACAGGCTGACCTGTCCACCACCCGCCGCTTCGGTGGCAGCGGGCTGGGGCTGGCCATCTGCCGCCAGCTGGCGCAGCTGATGCACGGACAACTGGAAGTCGTCAGCCAGCCCGGTGCCGGCAGCACGTTCAGCCTGGTCTGGCAGGCACCGGTCGCCACACCGCCGTCAGTGATCCCGGCCGACCCGGTGGCACCGGACGGGATGCCTGCCGGCCTGCGCGTACTGCTGGCCGAGGACAATCCGGTCAACCAGCGGCTGGCGCTGAAAATGCTGGAAAAACTCGGCATCCGCGCCGTACTGGCGGCCAACGGCCGGCAGGCAGTCATCGAAGCCCGGCGGATGCTGCCGGACCTGATCCTGATGGATTTGCAGATGCCGGAGTGCGACGGGCTGGATGCCACCCGCGCCATCCGCCGGCTGGAGCAGCCGCAGCCGGTGATCGTGGCGCTGACGGCCAATGCGCTGGCCGAAGACCGCGAGGCATGCCTGGCTGCCGGCATGGACGATCATCTGGCCAAGCCCTTCACCCTCACCGAACTGCGGCACATGCTGGCCGTCCAGCAGGACCGCCTGCGCGCGCGGAGCAGGTCGGCCTTGCCGGCAGGTCCGTCCTGCCCGGTCTGACCCGCCGGTGGCCGGGCCTCGGGAAACGCTGCCGGACATTGAAGTTCCGGGCCGTCCTGCCTGTGGTAAGCCGGCATGCCGGAACCGGTGTGCCGGCGCGCACGGCTGCCGGGCTGCTGGTGGGCGGGTATGGCAGGTTCCGGCTGCATGGCGGGCGGTTTCCCGGGCAACCGTCATGCGCCTGTGCCGGGGGCATCAGGTGTCCCGCTGCCGGTTGCCGCCGTTCTGGAACAGCCCTGCTGCCGGCCATGTTGCAGTGCGCGGTCGGCCTGGCAGCCAGTACAAAACTGCATGGTAGTATGCATGCCATTTGCTTTCCGCCCTCCGCTGCCGCCATGACTACCCGCCACGCCCTGCTGACCGACCTCCTGCAATCACGCATCCTGATCCTCGACGGCGGGATGGGCACCATGATCCAGCGCCACCAGTTACAGGAGGCCGATTATCGTGGCAGCCGGTTTGCCGACTGGGCACACGACGTCAAGGGCAACAACGACCTTTTGGTGCTGACCCGGCCGGACGTGATCGGCGGCATTCACCAGGCGTATCTGGATGCCGGCGCCGACATCATCGAAACCAACACCTTCAACGCGACCTCCATCGCCATGGCCGACTACGGCATGGAAGGGCTGGTGCACGAAATGAACGTCGCCGCCGCCCGGCTGGTGAAAGACCTGTGCGAGGCGGAAACCGCCCGGAACCCTAATAAACCGCGCTTCTGCGCCGGGGTGCTCGGGCCGACCAACCGCACCTGTTCGATCAGCCCGGACGTCAACGACCCCGGCTACCGCAACATCAGCTTTGACGAACTGGTCTCGAGCTATACCGAAGCCATCGACGGGCTGGTGGCCGGCGGCGCCGACCTCCTCTTGGTCGAAACCATTTTCGACACCCTCAACGCCAAGGCGGCGGTGTTTGCCATCCAGCGTTATTTCGACCTGCGCCCGGAGCTGGAACGGCTGCCGATCATGATTTCCGGCACCATTACCGACCAGTCCGGCCGCACGCTCACCGGCCAGACCACCGAAGCGTTCTACAACTCGCTCTCGCACGCCGACGCCCTGAGCTTTGGCCTCAACTGCGCGCTCGGCCCCGACCTGTTGCGCCCGTATGTCGAGGAAATGTCGCGCGTGTCGGCCGGCTTCGTGTCGGTGCACGCCAACGCCGGCCTGCCCAACGCCTTTGGTGGCTACGACCTGGCGCCGGCCGACATGGGCCGCGCTGTGCGCGAATGGGCCGAAGCCGGCCTGATCAACATCGTTGGCGGCTGCTGCGGCACCACGCCCGAGCACATCGCCGCCATTGCCGAGGCGGTGGCCGGCGTGGCCCCGCGTCCGCGCCCGCTGATCGAACCGAAGTGCCGGCTGGCCGGGCTGGAACCGTTCAACATTGGCGACAAGGATTTGTTCGTCAACGTCGGTGAACGCACCAACGTCACCGGCAGCCGTGCCTTCGCCAAGCTCATCCTCAACGGCGACTATGCCACCGCACTCGACGTGGCGCGCCAGCAGGTGGAAAACGGTGCCCAGATCATCGACGTCAACATGGATGAGGGCATGCTCGACGCCCATGCCGCCATGGTGCGCTTCCTCAACCTGATCGCCGCCGAGCCGGACATCGCCCGCGTGCCGGTGATGATCGACAGCTCCAAGTGGGAGGTGATCGAGGCCGGCCTGAAATGCATCCAGGGCAAGGGCATCGTCAACTCGATCTCGATGAAGGAGGGCGTCGACAAGTTCATCGAGCAGGCGCGGCTGGTGCGCCGCTACGGCGCCGCCGTCATCGTGATGGCCTTTGACGAGCAAGGGCAGGCCGACACCTACGCGCGCAAAATTGAAATCTGCGAAAAGAGCTACCGCATCCTGGTCGACGAGGTCGGCTTCCCGCCGGAAGACATCATCTTCGACCCCAACGTCTTCGCCGTCGCCACCGGCATTGAAGAACACGCCCGCTACGGGCTGGATTTCATCGAGGCCACCGGCTGGATCAAGGACAACCTGCCGTATGCCAAGATTTCCGGCGGGGTGTCCAACGTCAGCTTCAGCTTCCGCGGCAACAACAAGGTGCGCGAAGCCATTCACGCCGTCTTCCTCTATCACGCCATCCAGCGTGGCATGACCATGGGCATCGTCAACGCCGGTGCGCTCGAGGTGTACGACGAGGTCGATCCGGAACTGCGCGACCGCATCGAGGACGTGGTGCTGATGCGCGTGCCGAAGGACGGCGGCGACGCCACCGAGCACCTGATCGCGCTGGCGGAAAAGTTCAAGGGTGAAGCCGTTGCCGGCAAGCAGGGCGAGGATCTGGCCTGGCGTGACTGGCCGGTGGAAAAACGCCTCGAACACGCGCTGGTGAAGGGCATCACCACCTATATCGAGCAGGACACCGAAGAAGTACGCGCCAAAAGCGAGCGGCCGATCCACGTGATCGAAGGCCCGCTGATGGACGGCATGAACGTGGTCGGCGACCTCTTTGGCGCCGGCAAGATGTTCCTGCCGCAGGTGGTGAAATCCGCCCGCGTGATGAAGGCTGCCGTGGCCTACCTCGAGCCTTTCATCGACGAAGAAAAGATCCGCCTCGGCCTGCAGGACGCGCCGGCCAAGGGCGTGATCATCATGGCCACGGTCAAGGGCGACGTGCACGACATCGGCAAGAACATCGTCGGCGTGGTGCTGCGCTGCAACAACTACAAGGTGATCGACCTCGGCGTGATGGTGCCGTGCCAGACCATCCTCGATGCGGCGCGCGAGCACAAGGCCGACATCATCGGCCTCTCAGGCCTCATCACTCCGTCGCTGGAGGAAATGAGCCATGTGGCGAAGGAAATGCAGCGCCAGGGCTTCGACATTCCGCTGCTGATCGGTGGCGCCACCACCAGTCGCGTGCATACCGCCGTGAAGATTGCCCCGCATTACAGCGGCCCGGTGATCTACGTGCCGGACGCCAGCCGTGCGGTGGGCGTGTGCTCGAACCTGCTGTCCGACACCCTGCGCGACGGTTTCGTGCAGGAAGTGGCGGATGATTACGCCAAGGCGCGTGCCATTTTCGAGGGTCGCGGCGAGGCGCGTCTGTTGCCGCTGGCCGAGGCGCGCGCGCACCGCTTTGCCGGCGAGTGGGCGCTGTACACACCGCCGGTGCCGCGCTGGCTGGGCGTGCGCCGGTTCGAGGTGGCGCTGGCCGACATTGTGCCGTTCATCGACTGGACGCCGTTCTTCCAGAGCTGGGAACTGGCCGGCCGCTTCCCGGCCATCCTGGACGATGCCGTGGTGGGCGAATCCGCCCGCCAGCTGTTTGCCGATGCCCAGGCCATGCTGGGCCAGGTGGTAGAAGGGCGCTGGCTGGAGGCGCGCGCCGTGATCGGCCTTTTCCCGGCCAACAGCGTCAACGACGACGACATCGAGCTGTACGACCCGGAAACCGGCGAACGCTGCCTGAGCTGGACCGGCCTGCGCCAGCAGATCGTCAAGACTGACAAGCAGGGCGGCGGGCAGCCGGACTGGGCGCTGGCTGACTTTGTCGCCCCCAAGGGCAGTGGCGTACGCGACTATCTGGGTGCGTTTGCGGTGACGGCGGGACTGGGTATCGAGCCGCATGTGGCGCGCTTTGAAGCCGCCAACGACGACTATTCGGCCATCCTGCTCAAGGCACTGGCCGACCGGCTGGCCGAAGGCCTTGCCGAGCTGATGCACGCACGGGTGCGGCGCGAGTTCTGGGGCTATGCCGCTGGCGAGGCGCTCGACAACGAGGCACTGATCGACGAGCGCTACGTCGGCATCCGGCCGGCGCCGGGCTATCCGGCCTGCCCGGACCACACCGTCAAGCGCGGGCTGTTTGACCTGCTGGATGCGCCGGCCATCGGCATGACGCTGACCGAGAGCTACGCCATGCTGCCGACTGCCGCCGTGTCGGGCTTTTATTTCAGCCATCCCGACAGCCGTTACTTCGGGGTGGGCAAGGTCGGCCGCGACCAGGTGCAGAGCTATGCCGCCCGCCGCGGCGTCAGCGTGGAGCAGGCCGAGCGTGACCTGGCGCCGAACCTGGGGTATTCCGCATGAAGATCGAAGTCCTGTTTCCCACGCCGACCGAAGCCCGTGACTTCCGGCGTGCCGGGGTCGGCACGCATGTCAGCGGCGTGGGCATTGCCGCCACGGCCTATTCCACCCTCAAGATCATCCAGTCGCGCCAGCCGGACTGGCTGATTCTCGCCGGTGTGGCCGGGGTCTATCCGCATGCCGGCCTGAAGGTGGGCGAGGTGGTGCTGGTGGAAAGCGAAGTCGAGGGTGATCTCGGCTTTTTCACGCCGGACGGCTTTACCCATCTGGCGCACCTGCCGATCGACATGGAGTTCGAGCGGCGCCATACGCTGGCCTGTCCGCACCTGCCGGCTGCGGCCCCGTTTGCCACGGCCCGCAGCATGACGCTCAACGCCGCACTGGCACCGTTCGTGGACGCCAGCCAGGTCGAGATCGAAAACATGGAGGGCGGGGCATTCTTCCATGTCTGCCAGCAGGAGCGTGTCCGCTTCCTGGAACTGCGGGCGATTTCCAACGTGGTCCGCCTCGGACACGATGACTGGGACGTGGATGGTGCCGTACAGGCACTGACCCGGGGGTTGCACCAGCTGGTCGACCACCTGCAAGTCACGCAATAAGGCATTTGTATTGACCAATAAAAAGGACGGATTTCCGTCCTTTTTTGTTGTGTCGCAGGGTCGGCTGCTGCTGGTGCGGCGGGTCTCCGGCTGGGGGCGGGTGCGTCCGACGGCCTGCCGGGGATGGTGGCCCGCTGGCGCGGTACGAACCGGAGCGGGGACAAAAAAAACCCCGTCACGGCAGGGGGAGAGCCCGTGACAGGGTTGAAACGGGCGACGGGGGTGTCGCCCGGAGCGCATGTCTTGTCAGAAGCGGCTGGCGCGGCGCAGGCGGCGGGTGTCCAGACTCAGGCCGGGCGTTCCGGCCTGTGCCAGTACCAGCAGACCGCCGGCGACGGCCACGTCGCTGATGAACAGCAGGTATTCGCTGGTCTGGTGCCAGTCGTGGTGAAACACCAGCGCGGCCAGCAGTGAAAAGCCGGCCAGCAGGAAGGCGAACAGGCGGACATGCCAGCCCAGCAGCAGCGCGAGTGCTCCGCCGGTTTCCAGCGCGATCACCAGTGGCAGCAGCATGGCGCTGACATGCTGAGTGGCCATGTAGGCAATCGTGCCGTCATAGTTGAATATCTTGTTGAGGCCTGCCAGCAGGAAGAGTTGCGCCAGCAGGATGCGACCCAGCAGGTTGGCGAAACTGGCCATGTGTGGATTCCTTGGTACGCGCGTTTGACGACTGTTATAGCGCGTGCCGGCAGGCATGCCAGCGTGGACTTCCAGGCGGCAGCCTTGTTGGCTGGCCGGAACCGGGCCGTGGGGGTGTTTGTGTGACTTGTATGGTTTTGTGTATGTTTTTGTGGCGGGGTACGGGGGCGTGAATGTGTGTTTGTATGTATTTTTGTGTTGATTTATCCGGATGATTTATCTGGATAAATTTGTTTATATGGTTTTTTGTGTGGTTTTGTATTTATATGTTGGCTTTATCATACAGCGTGTATGTATTTCTATTGTATGATCGGGATTGTGTGTATGATGTTGGCTGCATCAATTCATACAGCCGATGGAGCCTTGCGTGCCGATCCTGCCAGCCTTTGAGCATCCGGATTTCCCGGTGGTCCTGAAAACCCTGCGCAAACAGCTGGGCCTGTCGCGTACCGCGCTGGCCGGCAAGGTGGGGTTGTCGACGGCGGCCATCCAGCGTTACGAAGCGCAGGATGCCAGCCATATCAAGCCCAGCCGTGAAGCCTACGAGCGCTTGTGTGCCGTGCTGGCCGAGCTGGTCCCGGCCACGCCGCCTGCCAGCCCGGCACAGGCCGAAGCAGGCAATGCGCGCACGCAGGGCGGGAGCATGCCCGAGCCGTTGTCCATTCCGCTGGCCGAGGCCGGCATCGAGCAGCTGATTGCCCGTGCCAAGGCCCTGGGTGCCAGGAAGGTCATCATCGAGTTCTGAACCGTCCGGCCGGTCTGGCGGCTCAGCGGCCGCGCTGGAGGTAGTCCGGCTCCAGCAGGACGGTCTGGTTGCCGTCCGACAGCCACAGCTGGCCGTCCTGCAGGGTGGCGTTGAGCTGCATGCTGCGCTGAGTCAGCCCGGCCAGGCCGGCCAGGGTATCCGGCGAAATGCTGGCTACGGTCAGGTTGTCCAGCCGCGAGAGTTTGCCCTGGATGTTCTGCCACCAGATGTCGGTGGCCCGGCCGCCATAGCTGTAGAGCCAGACCGATTCCGCCCGGCTGCAGGCTTTTTTCAGGCGCTTGTCGTCCGGTTCGCCCAGTTCGATCCACAGGGTGTATTCGCCGGCATCGTTCTGCTGCCACAGCGCCGGTTCGTCATCGGCACACAGCCCGCGGGTGAAGGCCAGCCTTTCGTTGGCGTGGCAGATGAAGGCCGCAAGGCGCAGCATCATGCGTTCGTCGGTTTCCGACGGGTGACGGGCCAGGGTCAGCTGGTGACGGGCGTAATAGCCGCGGTCCAGATCGCTGATCTGTACGTCGGCTTTGAAAATGGTGGCTTTGAGCGCCATGACGGTCCTGTGGGGCGAAAAACCGTTAGTGTAAGCGTTTTGACCCACGGACTATCGGCATGACGCACGATGGCATGGCTCTCGGGCTGGACCTGGGAGGCAGCAAGATTTCCGCTGTAGTGCTGGATGCACGCGGACAGGAGCACTGGCGCCAGCGGGTAGCCACCCCGGCAGGGGATTACGCCGCCACACTGGCCACCCTGGCGGAGCTGGTGACAGCGGCCGAAACGGCGCTGGGCATGACGCTGGCGGTCGGGCTTGGTCATCCGGGGGCCGAGCGTCCGGACGGACGCATCAAGAATGCCAATTCCACCTGTCTGATCGGCCGGTCCCTGCGGGCCGACCTGGAGCAGCGGCTGGGGCGGTGCGTGGCGCTGGCCAACGATGCCGACTGCTTTGCACTGTCGGAATCGCGTGATGGCGCGGCCACCGGGGCGCGTTCGGTATTCGGCGTCATTCTCGGCACGGGGGTTGGTGGCGGTATCGTGATTGACGGCCAGCTGCTGTCCGGCCCCAACCGCATTGCCGGCGAGTGGGGACACAACCCGCTGGCTCCCGATCCTGCCGGCATGCCTGGCGCTGCGCCGGCCTGTTATTGCGGCCGGTGCGGTTGTGTCGAGGCCTGGCTGTCCGGTCCGGCGCTGGCGGCCGACCATGCCCGGCAGACCGGTGAATGCCTGAGTGCCGCAGCCATTGCCGTGCGGGCGGCGGCTGGCGATGAAGCCGCGCAGTCTGCGCTGGAGCGGCACGCCTTGCGTCTGGCGCAGGCACTGGCCGGCGTGATCAACGTGCTGGACCCGGAGGTGATCGTGCTGGGCGGCGGCCTGTCCCGGCTGCCCGGTCTGGCCGGCCGCGTCAGTGCCGCGTGGGGCTCATTCGTGTTTACCGACGAACCGGTACGCACCCGTCTGCTGCTGCCGCGTTTCGGTGACGATTCCGGTGTGCGCGGTGCGGCCTGGCTGGCACTGGGCATGGCCGGGCAGGAGGGCTGAGCCGGGCATGGTGTAGCCGTGGCGCTGGTTGGCTGTCCGGGTCCGGATAAACGCCTTGTCCTGACAGGAGTGGCCTGGCCGGAGCAGCCTTCCGGGACATGACGAAGCGCGGTAGCGGAACCAGAACGGCCGCCGTTGCGGGAGAGAGATGGCGCATGTCTTTGGAATATGTGGATCGGCGTGCCGGCCGGTTTTGATGGTGGCCTGATCGGATTCCACAGGTTGGTCATGAAGTTTTACTTAATAAAAGCAAATGGTTGATGAAACAAGTTGAATACTGGCCCGAACGGCATGACTCAAGGCAAATATCAATCAGAAAATCTTAATATTCAATTGTGCAAATTTATGGAAATCACTAGGGCGTGTTCACAGTAGCCAGATGTAGGCACAAGCCAAGCAGAGAAACGCGCCAAAACGACGGTCAAGTTTGTCGTAACGCGTGGCTAGACGACGGAACTGTTTGAGCCGATTGAAGAAGCGC
>JAGPIM010000002.1 GCA_018055005.1 Laribacter sp. | reverse complement strand
CCGGTCAGGGCCTTCACCGACGAGGAACCGCCCTGGATCACGGTGGTGACGTCGTCGAAGTAGCCGGCGCCGACTTCCTGCTGGTGCGACACGAAGGTGTAACCCTGTTCGCGGGCGGCAAATTCCGGCTGCTGCACCATTTCGGTGTAGTGCTTCATGCCTTCGCCGCGGGCGTAAGCATGGGCGAACTGGAAGGTGTTGTACCAGTTGATGTGGATGCCGGCCAGGGTGATGAACTGGTACTTGTAGCCCAGTGCCGAGAGTTCGTCCTGGAAGGAGGCGATGGTCTTGTCGTCGAGGTTCTTCTTCCAGTTGAAGGACGGCGAGCAGTTGTACGACAGCAGCTTGCCCGGGTTGGCAGCCAGCACGGCCTGGGCGAATTCGCGGGCGAATCCGAGGTCCGGGGTGCCGGTTTCGCACCAGACGAGGTCAGCGTACGGTGCGTAGGCAACGCCACGGCTGATGGCCTGTTCCAGACCGTTCTTGACGCGGTAGAAGCCTTCCTGGGTACGTTCGCCGGTGCAGAACGGCTTGTCGTTGGCGTCGTGGTCCGAGGTCAGCAGGTTGGCCGCTTCGGCATCGGTACGGGCAAGGATCAGGGTCGGCACGCCCATGACGTCGGCGGCAAAACGGGCCGAGATCAGCTTTTCGATGGCTTCCTGGGTCGGAACCAGCACCTTGCCGCCCATGTGGCCACATTTCTTCACGGCAGCCAGCTGGTCTTCGAAGTGCACGCCTGCCGCGCCGGCGGCGATCATGTTCTTCATCAGTTCGAAGGCGTTGAGCACGCCACCGAAGCCGGCTTCGGCGTCAGCCACGATCGGCAGGAAGTAGTCGACGAACTCGGCGTCGCCCGGGTTGATGCCGCGGCTCCACTGGATTTCGTCAGCGCGCTTGAAGGTGTTGTTGATGCGGCGCACCATGGTCGGCACCGAGTCGTAGGCGTACAGCGACTGGTCCGGGTACATGGTTTCGGAGGTGTTGCCGTCGGCAGCGACCTGCCAGCCGGAGAGGTACACGGCTTCCAGACCTGCCTTGGCCTGCTGCATGGCCTGGCCGGCGGTGATGGCGCCGAAAGCGTTCACGTAACCCTTCTTGGCACCACCGTTGACCTTGTCCCACAGCTTTTCCGCACCGCGGCGGGCGAGGGTGTATTCCGGCTGCAGCGAGCCGCGCAGACGGACCACGTCAGCAGCGGAATAGCCGCGCTTGACGCTCTTCCAGCGGGGGTTTTCAGCCCAGTCTTTTTCCAGGGCGGCGATTTGTTGTTCGCGAGTCGACATGACAGTTTGACCTCTATGTTCTTTGTTGGAGTGCGGGGATTGACTCCCCTGCCTGCTGCCGGGCGGCTTCAGATGGCCGCCTCGCCTGTGGATGCCGCAGGTTGTGCGGTATCCGGTCCGGACCGCGGATGGCGGTGAACATGGGGAGGGACATGACCTTGTTGTGCCGGTCTTGCGTTCCCGTCCGATTCAGGCTGCGTGGCGGATTATATGCACGCATGGTTGCAATGCAGCAAACATTTTTTTCCCGTTTTCGTATACGAAAATCATCGAAAAAGAACGGTTTGCGAAGGGCTGCACTTGTGCTGTGTCAGGACGGTTTTTCGGTCGGAAATGAACAGGGATCCTCCCCGTCAAGCGTACCGGCCGGACTTGAAAGTCGGGCTGGCGCCCTTACCTAGCCAACAATTTCTTGCAAGAGGCCAACCATGCAAACCCCGGAAAACCAGACCCCTATCGACGAAACCAACCCGACCGCCGGACAGGCGGCCACCTCCGACGCTGGCGAACTGATTCCGGAAACCGACGAAGCACAGGCACGCATTGCCGAGCTGGAGGCCGAAGTGGCCGAGCTCAAGGACCTGTTTGCCCGTGCCCGTGCCGAAACCGAAAACCAGCGTCGCCGCAGCCAGGAAGAAGTCATTGCCGCCGGGAAATACGCCATCGGCAAGTTTGCCCAGGAACTGCTGCCGGTACGCGACTGCCTGGAAATGGCGCTGATGGACCAGTCCGGTAATGTCGAGGCGATGAAGATGGGCGTGGACATGACGCTCAAGCAGCTGGCCGGTGCCTTTGAAAAGGTCAACCTGACCGAAATCGCTCCCGTGGCCGGCGACCGGCTGGATCCGCACCGCCATCAGGCCATGAGCATGGAGCCTGCCGATCTGGAGCCCAATACCGTCGTGCGCGTCATGCAGAAGGGCTACCTGCTGGCAGACCGTGTGCTGAGGCCGGCTATGGTGATTGTGGCGGCTCCCAAAGCCTGATTGCAGACACAAGGGGGCTTGAAAGCCTCCTGGCGATCCCCACTTGAGCGTCAAGGATAACGATCGGCGATCTCCAGGGACCGCCGGGATCAACAGAATACGAAAAGGAACGAATACTATGGGCAAGATCATCGGCATTGACCTTGGTACCACCAACAGCTGCGTGGCCGTGCTGGAAAACGGCCAGCCTAAGGTCATCGAAAACTCCGAGGGTGCACGCACCACGCCTTCCGTCGTTGCCTACATGGAAGACGGCGAAATCCTCGTCGGTGCCCCGGCCAAGCGCCAGGCCGTCACCAACGCCAAGAACACCATCTTCGCTTCCAAGCGGCTGATCGGCCGCCGCTTTGAGGAAAAGGAGGTCCAGAAGGACATCGACCTGATGCCGTTCTCCATCGTCAAGGCCGACAACGGCGACGCATGGATCGACGTGCGCGGCAAGAAGCTCGCCCCGCCGCAGATTTCCGCCGAAGTGCTGCGCAAGATGAAGAAGACCGCCGAAGACTACCTCGGCGAAGAAGTCACCGAAGCCGTCATTACCGTGCCGGCCTACTTCAACGACAGCCAGCGCCAGGCCACCAAGGACGCCGGCCGCATCGCCGGCCTGGAAGTCAAGCGCATCATCAACGAGCCGACTGCGGCTGCGCTGGCTTTCGGCATGGACAAGAGCGAGAAGGGCGACAAGAAGATTGCCGTGTATGACCTCGGCGGCGGCACCTTCGACATCTCGATCATCGAGATCGCCGACGTTGACGGTGAAAAGCAGTTCGAAGTGCTGGCCACCAACGGTGACACCTTCCTCGGCGGTGAAGACTTCGACCAGCGCCTGATCGACTACATCGTTACCGAATTCAAGAAGGAACAGGGTGTCGACCTCAAGAACGACGTGATGGCCCTGCAACGCCTCAAGGAAGCCGCCGAAAAGGCCAAGATCGAACTGTCGTCGGGCCAGCAGACCGAAATCAACCTGCCGTACATCACCATGGACGCGACAGGTCCGAAGCACCTGACCATGAAGATCACCCGCGCCAAGTTCGAATCGCTGGTCGATGAACTCATCGAGCGTTCGATCGAGCCGTGCCGCGTCGCCATCAAGGACGCCGGCCTCAAGGTCAGCGACATCGACGACGTGATCCTCGTTGGTGGCCAGAGCCGCATGCCGAAGGTGCAGGAAGCGGTCAAGACCTTCTTCGGCAAGGAACCGCGCCGTGACGTGAACCCGGACGAAGCCGTAGCCGTCGGTGCCGCCATCCAGGGCTCGGTGCTGTCGGGCGAGCGCAAGGACCTGCTGCTGCTCGACGTCACCCCGCTGTCGCTCGGTATCGAGACGATGGGCGGCATCATGACCAAGCTGATCCAGAAGAATACCACCATCCCGACCAAGGCAACCCAGGTGTTCTCGACCGCTGACGACAACCAGACGGCCGTGACCATCCATGTGTTGCAGGGCGAACGTGAAAAGGCTGCTGCCAACAAATCGCTGGGCCAGTTCAACCTGTCGGACATCCCGCCGGCACCTCGTGGCCTGCCGCAGATCGAAGTGACCTTCGACATCGACGCCAACGGCATCCTGCACGTGTCGGCCAAGGACAAGGCCACCGGCAAGCAGGCCAACATCACCATCCAGGCTTCGAGCGGTCTGTCCGAAGCCGAAATCGAAAAGATGGTGCGTGATGCCGAGCTGAATGCCGAAGAAGACAAGAAGCTCGCCGAACTGGTGCAGGCCCGCAACCAGGCCGAAGGCCTGATCCACAGCGTCAAGAAGTCGCTGGCCGACTACGGCGACAAGATCGGTGCCGATGAAAAGGCCAGGATCGAAGCCGCCATCAAGGACGCCGAAGAAGTCGTCAAGGGCGAAGACAAGGCTGCGATCGAAGCCAAGAGCGAAGAGCTGGCCAAGGCCAGCCAGAAGCTGGGCGAAATCATGTACGCTCAGGCCCAGGCCGAATCGCAGGCGGCAGGTGAAGGCCAGCCGGATGCCGGCAAGAAGGACGACGGCAATGTGGTGGATGCCGAGTTCGAAGAAGTCAAGAAGGACAAGCAGTAACTCCTGAACCGGTCTGACCCGCAGTGCGGTCCGCGCTGCGGGCAACGGCCTGAAACCCGAACGGAGGCGCGGATCATCATCCGTGCCTCCGTCTTTCTGTGGTGAAACCCATGTCGAAAAAAGATTTCTACGACGTACTCGGCGTCAACCGCGATGCGTCCGACGACGACATCAAGAAGGCTTACCGCAAGCTGGCGATGAAATATCACCCGGACCGCAATCCGGACAGCAAGGACGCCGAAGAAAAATTCAAGGAAGCCAAGGAAGCCTACGAAATCCTGTCGGACGCGCAAAAGCGGGCGGCGTATGACCAGTACGGTCACGCCGGCGTCGATCCGCAGGCCGGCTTTGGCGGCGCCGGCGGACAGCAGGGCTTTGGCGGCTTCGGTGACGCCTTTGCCGACATTTTCGGTGACATCTTCGGTGGTGGTGCCCGTGCCGGTGGTGGGGGGGGACGCAATGCGGTCTACCGTGGCTCCGACCTGCGCTACAACCTGGAAATCACTCTTGAGGAAGCGGCGCGCGGCTGCGAAAAGCAGATCCGCATCCCGACCATGGAAGAGTGCTCGCACTGCCATGGTTCCGGCGCCAAGCCGGGCACCGAGCCGAAAACCTGCCCGACCTGCGGTGGTGCCGGCCAGGTACGCATGCAGCAGGGCTTTTTCTCCATCCAGCAGACCTGCCCGACCTGTCACGGTTCCGGCAAGCAGATCACCGATCCGTGCAACGTCTGTCGTGGTGCCGGGCGGGTCAAGTCGCAGAAGACCCTCAACGTCAAGATTCCGGCTGGAGTCGATGACGGTGACCGCATCCGTCTTTCCGGTGAAGGTGAACCCGGCACCAATGGCGGGCCGGCCGGTGACCTGTACGTCGTGACCCACATCAAGCCGCACGCAGTGTTCGAGCGCGACGGCATGGACCTGCACTGCGAAATGCCGATTTCGTTTGCTACTGCCGCACTGGGTGGTGAAATCGAAATTCCGACGCTCGACGGAGCTGCCAAGCTGCGCATTCCAGCCGAAACCCAGTCCGGCCAGGTGTTCCGCCTGCGCGGCAAGGGAATCAAGGCCCTGCGGGCCAGCCAGCATGGCGACCTGATGTGCCACGTGCAGGTGGAAACGCCAGTCAAGCTGACTGATCGCCAGAAGGAACTGCTGCGTGAATTCGATGCCATCAGCCAGGGCGCACCGGCCAAACACAATCCGAAAGCCCAGTCCTTCATGGACAAGCTGAAAGATTTTTTTGGTAGTTAATCGATAGTTGCATGGTGTTTTACATGCCCTGCATCATGCGGGGCATGTTTTTTTATGGCGTTTTAACGATATGACCAGTGTTTGCAAACGGAAATGACTTCGGTATCTTTCGTCAGGCTTGTACGTGAATCTACGTAGGAGGTGCAGGAAGGCCAGCCGATGAACCACCCGTTTCGACGCGGTAGTGCAGCCGTGGTCTGCCTGCAACGGAGAAACGACTTCCGCCCTGACAGGAGCGGGGGCAGACAAGGAGTGGTTGTATGCAAGAGTTGGTCGATGCCGTCAATAGTGTCGTCTGGAGCCAGGCACTGATTTTCCTGTGCCTGGGCGCCGGTCTGTATTTTTCCCTGCGGACACGGTTTTTGCAGCTGCGCTATCTCAAGCAGATGGTGTGCCTGATGGTGGAAGGCAAGGCCGACGGGCAAGGGGTCAGCTCGTTCCAGGCATTGTCGATTTCACTGTCCGGTCGCGTGGGCACCGGCAACATTGCCGGGGTGGCGGCTGCCATTACCTTCGGCGGACCAGGGGCCGTGTTCTGGATGTGGGTAGTGGCTTTTCTGGGGGCTTCCAGCGCTTTTGTCGAATCGACACTGGCGCAGATCTACAAGGAACGCGAGGGTAACCAGTATCGCGGTGGTCCGGCCTATTACATTGAAAAAGGGCTGGGGGTGAAATGGTACGCATGGGCCTTTGCCATCGTGACCATTCTGGCAACCGGTGTGCTGCTGCCTGGCGTGCAGTCCAACAGCATTGCCAGTAGTGTGGAATCAGCTTTTGGCATCGCTCCCAGCGTGACGGCCGCAGTGCTGGTGCTGCTGCTGGGCATGATCATTTTCGGTGGCGTGCGGCGCATTGCCCGCGTGGCCGAAGTCGTGGTGCCGTTCATGGCGCTGGGCTACATCCTGGTGGCTTTCGTGATCCTGGCGCTCAATCTGGAGCAGGTACCGGGCATCCTCCGCCTGATCGTTGAAAGCGCATTCGGCCTGCAGGCCGGCTTTGGTGCCATGGTAGGCATGGCCATCATGTGGGGTGTCAAGCGCGGGGTGTTCTCCAATGAAGCCGGGCAGGGTACCGGACCGCATCCGGCCGCCGCCGCCCATGTGTCGCATCCGGCCAAGCAGGGGCTGGTGCAGGCGTTTTCGGTGTACGTCGACACCTTGTTCGTATGTTCGGCCACGGCTTTCATGATCCTGCTGACCGGTTTTTACAACGTGGCGGCACCGGATGGCAGCATGATCTATGCCGGACTGGCCGGAGTGGAGGCCGGGCCGGGTTACACCCAGGCCGCCGTAGAGTCGATGTTGCCTGGGTTTGGCAGCACGTTTGTGGCCATTGCCCTGTTTTTCTTCGCTTTTACCACCATTCTTGCCTACTACTACATCGCAGAAACCAATGTGGCGTACATCAACCGCACGCTGAACCAGCCGTGGCTGATGTTCCTGCTGAAAGTGGTCTTGCTGTCAGCTACCTTGTACGGTTGCGTGCGCACGGCATCGGTGGCGTGGGGACTGGGCGACATTGGCGTGGGGCTGATGGCATGGCTGAACCTGGTAGCGATCCTGCTGCTGCAAAAACCGGCCCTGCTGGCACTGGCCGACTACGAAGCACAGCGGCGCGCCGGGCTGGACCCGCAATTCCATCCCGAGCGCCTTGGCATCCGCAATGCCGATTACTGGCAGAGCACACCGGCTGCACCGTTGCCCGAACATGCGCACAGTGAAGAAGGATTTGTACCGGCCAAAACCCGCTGATCCCGGTCAGCCGTAACGCCAGACAGAGGCCCCCGCACGGGGGCCTGTCGCATTGTCCGGCTCGCAGAGGCATTGCCGTCCGGAGCCCGTCCCGGCCGGGCTGCCGGTGGCTGCCGGACCCGTTGGCTGCATGACGGCACACCCGGCGGCCAGCTGACCGGCTGACGCTTTGCCAGCGCGTCGCCTTGCCCGGTGTGCGGACTCCTGTGGGCCGGGAGATCTGCCAGACTGCACCGGGTAGCCGGCCCGGCAGGGTTGGCACAAAAAAACACGGCACCCGGAGGTGCCGTGTTTGCCTGGGCAGGGTCCGGAAGATCAGTCAACGTGCAGCTGGCCACTACCCAGCAGCTTGTTGAGGATCTCCTGGTCGCTGCCGCCGAGGTCGCCCAGTGCCACACCCTCCAGTACGATCTGCTGGGTCATGTTGCCCGAGCTGCCGTCCGGACGGACATCGATCACGGTATTGCCGTGGCCGTCGTCCCTGAAGTCCAGATACTGGTCCAGCGTGGCTGCCGACTTGTCACCGGCGTGCTGGAGCAGGTCGGAGAAGTCGAGGATGTCACCTTGCTCGCCGTTGGCCGTCAGATGGAAATCCTTGACCACATCGCGGGCAGGAGCACTGTCGGTGCCGACGTCAGCCAGGTTCCAGACAAAGGTATCGACGCCGGCTCCACCGGTCAGGGGGGCATCGCCAGAGCCATCGGGCAATACGTCGCTATCGTATACCGTGCCGTCTTCCAGCTCCTGTGCCAGATCCTTGAGGGCATCGGCAGACATGCTGCGGATGGCCTGGGTCAGGTCTTCCACCGAGTAGCCTTCGGCGTGCAGCAAGTCCTGCAGGGAATCCAGATAGGCATCAAGCCCTGCCTGGTTTCCGGCATGGCCACCGTTACCGATCAGGAGGTCGTCACCACCCTGATGACCGTACACGGTATCGTGGTCACTGCTACCGGTAAGGATATCGCCTTGTTCGGCATGGGGTGGTTTGTCGTTGATGGGAGCCATGCCGGCTGACAGGGCAATGCTGGCCAGTTCTGGTGTTCCCATGCTGTATGCATTGGCCATGACATTGCCGTCATCCAGTTCAACCGGTGGCAGGGCCACGTCCAGTCCGGCCGAGGCCGAAGTGGAGTCACCGTCGTTGTCAGTGACGACAAAGCCGAGGTTGAAGCTGCCGTTCGGATCGAACATGCCGTACTGCTTGAAGGTCCAGCTGCCGGTCGAATCGACGATGGCCTCGAACAGCAGGTTGCCGTTCTTGTCGAAAGCTTCCAGCTTGGCGCCATTGGTGGTGCCACCGGTGCCAAGGGTCTGCTTGAGCTCGATGTCGTCACCCAGCCGGGCCTGCAAGGCCGCGAGGTCAAAGCTGTAGGAGCGGATGCCGTCGGCGCTGTTGGCGTCGATCTGGCCCGACGCGCTGGCCAGTTCCTCGTCCTGGCGGCCTCCGGTGATCTCGATACCGCCGATGTTGAAGTCGCTGTTGTCTGCTCTCGGGCGGTTGCCGTTGCCCAGTGCCGAAATCACGATCTTGTCAAAGCCGGTGCTGAACGAGGACAACGACGATTCAAGGCTGGGGCTGGAGCTGCCGTTGGTGAGGGTGATGGTGTCCACCACCACGCCGTTCCGGTAGAGGGTGACCAGCGCCACTTCTTTCTCGCCGCCGTAGAAGCAGTTGAGCTTGAGGTTGAGACCGAACGCCGCCTTGCCGTTCAGGTCGATGACGATCCCTTCGGAGGTATTGTCGTGGGCGTTGTAGGCGAGTTCCTTCTCCCGGCCGGCAAACGAGGCGTCATTCTTGATGGCCTGGTCGGTCGACGAACCCTTGATGCCCAGTCCGTCCCAGGTCTTGCCGCTTTCGTTATTGACGAACAAGTTGCCTGCACCCTGGGCTGTCAGCTCGGCGATGGTCTTGCCGCCCTCGGCGTACTTGACCGTGGTGGTGGACACGGTCATGCCGTTGAGGGTGAACGACGACTGGCCGCTGTACTGGCGCAGGTTGCCGTTCAGGAAGTCGAGGCTGCCGCCATTGAAGTAATCCGTATTGTCGACGTCATTGCTGTTGACCGTCGTCGTGGCCGTTGGCACGTCATCCTGGACGGTGACGGTCAGCTTGCCGGATTCGGTCGTGTGCTCGCCCTTGACGGTGTAACCGAAGTTGAGGTCGCTGGCGTTGATGCCCTGGCCGTTCGGGTGCTTGAGGGCGCCCGACAGGTTGATTTGATACTCGCCCGCAGCATTGGTCGTCAGGGTCAGCACGGTGGAGCCACCGGCCTGGCCGGTCAGGGTCAGACCGTCGGCGCTGAGCTTCCAGCTGACGTTCTGCCACTCGCCATTGACCATGGCTTGCAGGCCTTTGGGGACATCGTTCACGTTCCAGGACACGCTGCCCTGGTTGGCCGCATTGGTAGCCAGCGTACCGCTGAATCCCGACTCGTTCTGGGTCGGATTGCCGTCAGCAAGGTCATCATTGGTGTGACCGGCATCGGTACCGGCATCCAGCCCGCCGTTCGAGCCGGTAATGTCGCTTTCTGCCACCGAGGCCGAACTCTTGAGGCTGTTGATGGTGACGTCAACGCTGGCGCTGGTGCTGTCACCATCACCATCGGTCAGCACGAAGTCAAAGCGGTCAGAGCCCGTGGCACCGGGTTTGGCCTGATAGGTGTAAGAGCCGTCAGCCAGCAGGGTGAGCGTGCCGTTCTGGCTCTGGATGACCGTGGGCCCACCTTCGGTGGGCAGGTCGCAGGGGTTTCCATTGACAGTCAGGCTGCCGCCCTCGGCATCGGCGCCGAAATCACCGCTCCAGGTACCCGTGTACGTGCCACCGGAAGCGAGGGTATCCAGAGTGTCGGTAACCGTGAGTGACGGCACATCGTCGGTGATGTCGACCCCGACGGTGATGTCGACGGAACTGCCGTTGGCCAGGGTGACCTTGATGGTGACACTGTCGGCGCCTCTGGCGGTGTCGCTGCCGGTACCGGTGTGGTCGTACAGGCTGGTCTGGGTATAGGTGGCCTTGCCGTCGGCACTGACAGTGATGGTGCCGTAGGTACCGGTGTAGATGCCGGCTGCCAGCTGTGCCCCGGCGGGCAGGCCGCTGACGGTGACGTCGCGGGCGACATCGTTGCCCGGGTTGCCGTCCGTGTTGCGGGCCACGTCGGTATCGGAAGAGGTGGCTGAACCGGACACCCCGCCGAGATCGGTTTCCGCAATGGTAGCGGTGGTGGAGGCCGAGCTGCTGTCGCCATCGTTGTCGGTGACGGTGAAGGTGAAGTCGTAGGTGGCACCGCTGCCGGAAGCCGGGACGCCGTTGTAGCTGAAGTCGCCGTTGCTGCCGTTGAGGGTCAGGACGGAGTTGTCGGCAAAGGAGAAGGTGTAGTTGCCGTCAGCGCCTTTGGTGCCGGTGACGGTTTCATCGCCGAGCCGGACGGTGACGCTCCTCTCGCCGTCGGCCCCGAAGGCCATGTCGACCGAGCCGGTGATGTCGCTACCGTAGGCACCGGTGGCCGGGGTGTCGACGCTGATGCTCGGCACGTCGTCGGTGATGTCGACCCCGACGGTGATGTCGACGGAACTGCCGTTGGCCAGGGTGACCGTGATGATGATGCTGTCGGCACCACTGGCGGTGTCGCTGCCGGTGCCGGTGTGGTCGTACAGGCCGGTCTGGGTGTAGGTGGCCTTGCCGTCGGCATCGACGGTGATGGTGCCGTAGGTACCGGTGTAGGTGCCGGCTGCCAGCTGTGCCCCGGCGGGCAGGCCGGTGACGGTGACGTCGCGGGCGACATCGTTGTCCGTGTTGCCGTCCGTGTTGCGGGCCACGTCGGTATCGGAAGATGCGGCCGAACCGGACACTCCGCCGAGATCGGTTTCCGCAATGGTGGCGGTGGTGGTGGCCGAGCTGCTGTCGCCGTCGTTGTCGGTGACGGTGAAGGTGAACTGGTAGCTGGCACCGCTGCCGGAAGCCGGGACGCCGTTGTAGCTGAAGTTGCCGTTGCTGCCGTTGAGGGTCAGGGTGATACCGTTGCCGAAGTCGAAGGTGTAGTTGCCGTCGGAGCCCTTGACGCCGGAGGCGGTCTGGTCGCCGACCTGGACGGTGACGCTCCTCTCGCCGTCGGCGCCGAAGGCCATGTCGACCGAGCCGGTGATGTCGCTACCGTAGGAACCGGTGGCTTCCTGGTCAACGGTGATGCTCGGCACGTCGTCGGTGATGTCGACCCCGACGCTGATGTTGACGGAACTGCCGTCGGCCAGGTTGACCTTGATGATGATGCTGTCGGCACCGCTGGCGGTGTCGCTGCCGGTACCGGCGTGTTCGTACAGGCCGGTCTGGGTGTAGGTGGCCTTGCCGTCGGCATCGACGGTGATGGTGCCGTAGGTACCGGTGTAGGTGCCGGCCGCCAGCTGTGCCCCGGCGGGCAGGCCGCTGACGGTGACGTCGCGGGCGACATCGTTGTCCGGTTTGCCGTCCGTGTTGCGGGCCACGTCGGTATCGGAAGATGCAGCCGAACCGGACACCCCGCCGAGATCGGTTTTCGCAATGGTGGCGGTGGTGGTGGCCGAGCTGCTGTCGCCGTCGTTGTCGGTGACGGTGAAGGTGAAGTCGTAGCTGGCACCGCTGCCGGAAGCCGGGACACCGTTGTAGCTGAAGTCACCGTTGCTGCCGTTGAGAGTCAGGACGGAGCTGTCGGCAAAGGAGAAGGTGTAGTTGCCGTCAGCGCCCTTGGTACCGGTGACGGTTTCATCGCCGAGCCGGACGGTGACGCCCTTCTCGCCGTCGGCCCCGAAGGCCATGTCGACCGAGCCGGTGATGTCGCTGCCGTAGGCGCCGGTGGTTTCCTGGTCAACGCTGATGCTCGGCACGTCGTCAATAATGTTGATGTCGAGCGAACCGCTGGTGGTATCGCCGGTCTGGTCGGTGACGGTGATGGTGATGTTGTCGGACACCAAGCCGTTGCCCGGCTGGCCGTGGGTCTGGGAGCCGTTGAGTGTGTAGGTGTACTCGACTGTGCCGCCGGTGATGCCGGTGATGGTCAGGGTGCCGCGGTCGGTGGCAATGCTGATGCCGCCGGCCGGAATGACGGCATTGCCGGCCGCATCAATGGCGATGCTGGTGCCGTTGATGGTCAGGGTAGCGGTTTCGCCGTTGAGGCCGGTGATGCTGAAGGTGCTGCTGGCCGTTGCCTGGTTGACGTTGCCGGCATTGCTGCTGCCGCCGGGCAGGTTGGCTTCGGATACCGAGAGTTCGCCGCCGAGGATGTCCAGACCGTTGAGGACCGGTGTCCCCGGGTTGGTCGCAGGATTGGCGGCGCCGGGAATCGTCTGGATTTCGCGCAGTTCGGCCTGAGCGCTGGCCATGGAGAGCGGATTGACGCTTTCGCTGATGCGGTCAAGGCGCACGAAGGACATGCCGCCTTCGTCACCACCGCCCCCGGTCAGACCGGCCGCGGTTTCTTCAAGGATACCCAGAGGATCGTCGCCGGTTTGCAGGGCGGCAATGATCTGTTCGGCTTCTGCTGCGGTGGCCGGGTCTGCCGCAGCGGACTCTGCCGCGGCAAGTTCGACGGGCATGGGGTCGGCTGCGCCGGTTTGTTGGAACAGGGTGCCGTCCGCCGTGGCGTATTGCACGGAGGCATTGGGTGCCAGGACCAGCTGCTCGCCAGCCTGGAGGATGTCTCCGACCTTGAGTACCCGGACGCTGCCGTCCGGTGAGATGGCTTTGGCTTCGCCCTGAATGGCGATGACTTTTGCTTGTGCAGGAATGCTCACGGCGTTCTCCTCGGTCAGATTCTCACTTTTGCATGCTAAGTAGATTCACGTATCCGGCCTATTGTCCTTTCGGGCAGTCCGTTTCCGGACTCCGGGAAACGGACGGAAAACGCAGGAGAACTTGATGTGGCTCAAGCGTGCGGACAGGCCGATAGCGCCGGACACGGTGTGGCGATGGCAAGGGGCATGCGCCGCGGGTGCAGGGCGGGGCTTGTCCGTCGACCGAGGGCATCTTGTGCAGACGGGGAAATGGTTGACAGCAGCAGGTCATGTGCGTGGTGGAAATGGCATTTCCGGCATTGTGAAACGTGCGGGCAGCATGCTTTTTTCACCAGAAGCGGACGGAAAACGGCATGGTCAGGGGTAACTGGAGGGGAAACCCCTTTTTTCATAAATTCATGTCGGGTAAGGGGAATACCAATAAATATCAATGACTTATTTGTGTGTCCGTGAATATTGCCTTAAGAATGGAAGTCCGCTTAAGTTAATGTTTTTAAACGATTAATGGAGGGCTGGGGCTGAAGCAAGATTATTAGCCGCTGCCTGCGGCCGGATTCCGGGGAGAGGGGGGGTGTTGAAGTATGAGAGAGCGCTAATATAATGAACAACAGAAAAGCTGATGTACGAAATCGGCGCCGATGCTGGCCTCCCGTCAGAAGGGGGTCGAATCATTTAAACGTGAAAGGAAGTCATCATGACCAAGTTTGGTGTTCACTCCGAATGCGGCAAATTGCACACGGTGATGGTCTGCCGTCCGAGTCTCGCCCACAAGCGCCTGACTCCGGACAACTGCCATGGCCTGCTGTTTGACGACGTGATCTGGGTTGAACGCGCACAGAAGGACCACGACTACTTCGTGGGCCAAATGCGTGCCCGTGGCATCGAAGTGCTGGAAGTCAGCGAAATGCTGGCCAAGGTGCTGGATGACAAGGCTGGTCGTGCATGGATCCTGGATCGCAAAGTGTGCGCCAACAACGTCGGTATCGGCATGCTGGCCGAACTGCGTGCCTGGCTGAACGAAATGCCGTCGGACCAGCTGGCCCAACACCTGCTGGGTGGCATCTCCAAGTTCGAACTGCCGTTCGACCCGAAGGGTCTGTTCGGTGGCTACCTCGACCAGTCCGACTTCGTGCTGCCCCCGATCCCGAACAGCCTGTTCCAGCGTGACCCGAGCTGCTGGATCTACGAAGGCGTGACCCTGAACCCGATGTACTGGCCGGCCCGCCGTCAGGAAACCCTGATCCTGCAAGCCATTTACCAGTTCCACCCGTACTTCGCCGGTCAGGTCAAGGTATGGTGGGGTGACTGCGACAAGGATCACGGCCCGGCTACCCTCGAAGGTGGTGACGTGATGCCGATCGGCAACGGCGTTGTGCTCATCGGCATGGGCGAACGCACCAGCCCGCAAGCCGTGGTCCAGACCGCCAAGTCGGTTCTGGGTCAGGGCGGCGCCCAGCGCGTCGTGGCTTGCCAGATGCCGAAGTCGCGCGCTGCCATGCACCTCGACACCGTGTTCAGCTTCCTCGACGTGGATCTGCTGTCGGTGTTCCCGGACGTGGTCGACGACATCACCTGCACCAGCATCTACGCCGGCGACAAGGAAGGCGAAGTCCGCTTCGAACGTCACGAAGGCGTGCATCTGACCGAAGTGGTGCGTGAATCGCTGGGTCTGTCGAGCGTTGAAACCATTCAGACCGCCGGTGATGCTTACCAGCGCGAACGCGAACAGTGGGACGACGGCAACAACGTCGTGGCTCTGGACCGTCGCGTGGTCGTGGCTTACGACCGCAATACCTACACCAACAAGATGATGCGTGATCGCGGTGTTGAAGTGATCGAGATCCCGGCATCCGAACTCGGCCGCGGCCGTGGTGGTAGTCACTGCATGACCTGCCCGATCATCCGTGACGCAGTGAAGCTGTAACCGTTTTTCCGAGCATGATCAATGGCAACCCGGGCCGGTCCCGGACCGGGTTGCTCCCAAATCCAAGTTCCCTGACAAAGGACGTTTAAATCATGGCCTTCAATCTGAAGAATCGCAGCTACCTCAAGCTTCTCGACTTCACCCCGCGTGAAATCCGTTACCTGCTGGACCTGTCGCGCGACCTGAAGCGTGCCAAGTACGCCGGCAACGAAGAACAGCGTCTGGTTGGCAAGAACATTGCTCTGATTTTCGAAAAGACCTCGACCCGTACCCGTTGCGCGTTCGAAGTGGCTGCCTATGACCAGGGCGCACACGTGACCTATCTCGGCCCGTCCGGCTCGCAGATCGGCCACAAAGAATCCATGAAAGACACCGCCCGCGTTCTGGGCCGCATGTACGACGCCATCGAATACCGTGGCTTCGCACAGGACGTGGTTGAAGAACTGGCTGCCTACGCTGGCGTGCCGGTCTACAACGGCCTGACCGACGAATGGCACCCGACCCAGATGCTGGCCGACGTGCTGACCATGATCGAAAACAGCGACAAGCCGCTGAGCCAGATCGCCTACGCCTACGTTGGTGACGCCCGCTTCAACATGGCCCGCTCGCTGATGGTTGTCGGCTGCAAGCTGGGCATGGACGTCCGCATCGGTGCTCCGAAGCAACTGTGGCCGGAAGAAGCCCTGATCGCCGAGTGCAAGAAGATCGCTGCCGAAACCGGCGCTCGCCTGACCCTGACCGAAGATCCGGCTGCTGCCGTGAACGGCGTTGACTTCATCCACACCGACGTCTGGGTGTCGATGGGCGAGCCGAAGGAAGTCTGGGACGAGCGTATTGCTCTCCTGAGCAAGTTCCAGGTCAACAAGGAACTGATGGCTGCTGCCAAGAACCCGGCCGTGAAGTTCATGCACTGCCTGCCGGCCTTCCACAACAGCGAAACCACCGTGGGCAAGGATATCGCCAAGCAGTATCCGCAGTTCGCCAACGGCATCGAAGTGACCGAAGACGTGTTCGAAACCACCGCCAACGTGGCCTTCGAACAGGCTGAAAACCGCATGCACACCATCAAGGCCATCATGGTCGCCACTCTGGGCGCCTGATTCCAGGTCTGACCAGAGGCGTCAATGACGTCTTGAAAAAGGCCGGTCAGTCTTTGGCTGGCTGGCCTTTCACCATTTACATCCCTTTCCAAATTTCACGAGGTGAAAACCATGCGCGTAGTCGTCGCACTCGGTGGTAACGCTCTGCAACGTCGTGGCGAACCCATGACCGCTGATAACCAACGCAACAACGTCAAGATTGCCGCCAAGCAACTGGCCGCCGTGACCCGTCTGGGCCACAACCTGGTCATGTGCCACGGCAACGGCCCGCAAGTCGGTCTGCTGGGTCTGCAAAACGACGCTTATGCCACCCACGTGGATGGCAAGGTCACTCCGTACCCGATGGACGTGCTGGGCGCCCAGACCGAAGGCATGATCGGTTACATGATCGAGCAGGAAATGGGCAACGAACTGCCGTTCGAAGTGCCGTTCGCCACCATCGTGACCCAGACCGAAGTTGACCCGGCTGACCCGGCATTCGCCAACCCGACCAAGTTCGTCGGCCCGGTGTACACCAAGGAACAGGCTGAACAGCTGGCTGCCGAGCGCGGCTGGACCGTGAAGGCTGACGGCGAATACTTCCGCCGCGTGGTGCCGAGCCCGATGCCGAAGCGCATCTTCGAAATGCGCCCGATCAAGTGGCTGATCGAGAAGGGCGTTGTCGTGATCGCTGCCGGCGGCGGTGGCATCCCGACCATGTACAAGGACGGCAAGCTGGTTGGCGTTGAAGCCGTGATCGACAAGGATCTGGCCTCCGCCATCCTGTCGGCTGAAGTGGGCGCTGACTACTTCGTGATCGCTACCGACGTACCGAGCGTGTTCATCAACTGGGGCAAGCCGGACCAGAAGGCCATCAAGATGGCTCACCCGGACGAACTGGACAAGATGGGCTTTGCCGCCGGCTCGATGGGCCCGAAGGTGCAGGCTGCCTGCAACTTTGCCCGTGCCACTGGCAAGCGCGCTGTGATCGGCGCCCTGGAAGACATCGAAAAGATCGTCAAGGGCGAAGCCGGTACCATCGTGACCACCGAAATCAACGGTATCGAATGGTACTGATCTGATTCGCCAGAGCAGGTCTGGCACCTTCGGTGCCCGCCTGTTTCATGCCAGACCCGGCCTTGCGCCGGGTTTTGTCTTTTCAGGCATTTCTTGCAGCAAACTTACAGCAAAGTGCCCTTTGACTATCAAAATCTTGCATTGTGAGTTTAGACGCTTGGCTCAAGGATAGAAAATAATTAGAATATAAGAAAACCATAACTTTACAAACTTTAACTTGACTTACGGAGAGTCGAAATGTCTGACGAGACGCAAGCTGCACCGAAGCTCAAATTACCCGCGCTGACCGCGCTGGTTGTGGGTTCGATGATTGGTGGGGGCATTTTCTCGCTGCCGCAGAACATGGCTGCAGGCGCTGGTGCCGGTGCCATCCTGATCGGCTGGGGGATTACGTTTGTCGGCATGCTGATGCTGGCCTTCGTGTTCCAGACCCTGGCCAACCGCAAGCCGGAAATCGAAGGCGGCGTGTACGGTTACGCCCGCGCCGGTTTCGGCCCGTACATGGGCTTCAACTCGGCCTGGGGCTACTGGATCTCGGCCTGGATCGGCAACGTGTCCTACTTCGTGGTGCTGTTCTCGGCACTCGGTTCGTTTGACGCGCTGGGCTTCTTCGGCGAGGGCAACACCCTGCCGGCCATCATGTGCGCTTCCGTGCTGCTGTGGGCCCTGCATTTCCTGGTGCTGCGCGGCGTGCATGGCGCCACCATGATCAACACCATCACCACCATCGCCAAGCTGGTTCCGCTGGCCATGTTCGTGCTGGTCGTGGTCTTTGCCTTCAAGATCGACACCTTCTCGCTCGATTTCTGGGGTACGGCCGATCTGGGCAGCGTGGTTGACCAGGTCAAGAGCACCATGCTGGTGACCGTGTGGGTGTTCATCGGTATCGAAGGCGCTTCGGTGTTCTCGAGCCGTGCACAGTCCATGGCTGACGTGGGCAAGGCAACCGTGATCGGCTTCCTGCTGACCATCGGCCTGCTGGTGGCCGTGTCGGTGCTGTCGATGGGCGTGCTGACCCAGCCGGAACTGGCTGCCCTGAAGAACCCGTCCACCGCTGGCGTGCTGCGTGCCGTGCTGGGTGACTGGGGTGCTGCCCTGATGAACATCGGCCTGATCGTGTCGGTCGGCGGTGCCCTGCTGGCCTGGACCCTGCTGTCGGCTGAAATGCCGTACCTCGCAGGCAAGGACGGTACGTTCCCGCGCCTGTTCGGCCAGCTCAACGCCAAAGGTGCTCCGGCTGCCTCGCTGTGGCTCACCAACGGTCTGGTCCAGCTGTTCCTGGTCATCACCCTGTTCAACGAAGCCGGCTATCTGGCCCTGCTGTCGCTGGCTACTTCGATGATCCTGATCCCGTACTTCCTGTGCGCTGCCTACGCCCTGATCATTGCCGTGAAGAGCGATGGCTACAAGGCTGGTGAAGCTGCCCGTACCAAGGACCTGCTGATCGGTCTGGTGGGTTCGGTGTACGGTCTGTGGCTGGTGTACGCTGCCGGCCCGCAGTACCTGTTCCTGTCGATGATCCTGTACGCACCGGGCCTGCTGTTCTACATCAAGGCCCGTGCCGAACAGAGCCAGAAGCCGTTCAACGCTGCCGAAGCCGTGATCGCTGCCATCGTGGTGGTGCTCGGTGCCTACGCCGTGTACGAACTGGCCACCGGCGCCCTGTCGCTGTAATCCCCTGCACCGCCTGCCCGCGAGGGCATGGCAGTGTGCCCGAAAAACACCCCGGATTATCCGGGGTGTTTTTTTGTTTTCCGGTAAATGGCTTTGTCATTTATGGGCGGGTTGGACCGATGGCGTTGAAAAGTCGGTAAGACTGAACTAAGCCAAAAGCACAGTGAAAGCTTCTGTGCCAGCAAGCGGTTCCCCGTCTGAACAGGTCAAGGGGCTGACCGCATAGCCCAGAGCTGCCGATCCGTCGGCATAACGATAACTTGACCTTTTTCGGAGAGACACCATGTCTGACGAAAGCCACGCGACTTCCGACAAACTCAAACTGGGCGCCCTGACGGCCCTGGTTATCGGCTCCATGATCGGCGGCGGGATTTTCTCGCTGCCGCAAAACATGGCCGCCGGTGCGGGGGCGGGGGCCATCATCATCGGCTGGATCATCACCTTTGTCGGGATGCTGACCCTTGCCTTCGTGTTCCAGAACCTGGCGTCCCGCCGGCCGGACATCAAGGGGGGCGTGTACGGTTATGCCCGCGCCGGTTTCGGTCCGTACATCGGCTTCAACTCGGCCTGGGGCTACTGGATCTCGGCCTGGATCGGCAACGTTTCCTACTTTGTGGTGATGTTCTCGGCCTTCGGCTCGTTCAGTTCCCTGAGCTTCTTTGGCGAAGGCAACACCGGCTGGGCCATCCTGTGCGCCTCGATCCTGCTGTGGCTGCTGACCTGGCTGATCTTCAACGGCGTGCAGAGTGCCACTTTCATCAACACGCTGACCACCATTGCCAAGCTGGTCCCGCTGGCGATCTTCATCCTGGTGGTGATCTACGGCTTCCAGGTCAAGACCTTCTCGCTGGATTTCTGGGGATCTCCGGCACTGGGCAGCATCATGGAGCAGGTCAAGAGCACCATGCTGGTCACCGTGTGGGTGTTCATCGGCATCGAAGGCGCCTCGGTGTTTTCCGAGCGGGCACAGAACATGGCCGATGTGGGCAAGGCAACCGTGATCGGCTTCCTGTTCACGATGGCCGTGCTGGTGGCCGTGTCGGTGCTGTCGCTGGGCATCATGTCCCAGCATGAACTGGCTGCGCTGCAAAACCCGTCGACTGCCAGCGTGCTGAAGGCTGTGGTGGGCGAGTGGGGCTTTGCCCTGATGAACATCGGCCTGATCATCTCGGTGGCCGGTGCCCTGCTGGCCTGGACGCTGCTGGCTGCGGAAATCGTGTTCCTCGCCGGCAAGGACGGCACCATGCCGAAGTTCTTTGCCCACGTGAACGCCAAGGGTGCGCCGACCTACGCCCTGTGGGTGACCAACGGTCTGGTGCAGCTCTTCCTGATCTGGACGCTGTTCAGCTCGGCCGGTTATCTGGCCCTGCTGTCGCTGGCCACGTCGATGATCCTGATTCCGTACCTGCTGTGCTCGCTGTACGCCTGGATGATCACGGTGAAGGGCGAGGCCTATGCGACGGGTGGTTCCAAGGGACGCGACCTGCTGATCGCCGTGGTCTCGACGATCTACGGCATCTGGCTGATCTACGCTGCCGGCCCCAAGTACCTCTTCCTGTCGATGGTGCTTTACGCCCCGGGTCTCATCTTCTATATCTGGGCTAGACGTGAACAGAAGAAAAAGCCGTTCAACTCTGCCGAAGGCATCATCGCCATCATCGTTGTGGTGCTTGGACTGTATGCCTTGTACGAGCTGGTCAGCGGCAGGCTGAGCCTGTGACCGGGCTCGCCGCAGACGTCGAAAAATAACAAACATTACGCAAGCGAGTATTCAGGAATGCCCTGGGGGAAGTCAGAACACCCGGGGCATTTTTGTTTGTTGATGCCATATGCATCGTAACGTTCGAGGAGTTGCACATGACCCAATTTGGAGCCCATTCCGAATGCGGCAAATTGCGTACGGTGATGGTTTGCCATCCCGGCCTGGCACACAAGCGGCTGACTCCCGCCAATTGCCATGACCTGCTGTTTGACGACGTGATCTGGGTTGAGCAGGCTCAAAAGGACCATGCCTACATGGTCAGCCAGATGCAGGCCCGCGGCATCGAGGTGCTGGAACTGCACGACATGCTGACCAAGGTGTGTGAAGACAAGGCCGGACGTGCGTGGATCCTTGACCGCAAGGTGAAGGCCGACAATGTCGGTATCGGCATGCTGACCGACCTGCGTGCGTGGCTGGACGAAATGCCGGCAGCCAAACTGGCCGAACACCTGATCGGCGGGATTGCCAAGTTCGAGCTGCCGTTTGACGCCAAAGGCCTGTTCGGCGGCTATCTGGACCAGTCCGAATTCGTGTTGCCGCCGGTGCCGAATTCACAGTTCCAGCGCGACCCGTCCTGCTGGATCTACGGTGGTGTCACCCTCAACCCGATGTACTGGCCGGCCCGCCGCCAGGAAACCCTGCTGGAACAGGCCGTGTACCAGTTCCACCCGTACTTCGCCGGCAAGGTGAAGGTATGGTGGGGCGACAGCGACAAGGATCACGGTTCTGCCACGCTGGAGGGCGGCGACGTGATGCCGATCGGCAAGGGCGTGGCCCTGATCGGCATGGGCGAGCGCACCAGCCCGCAAGCCGTGGTACAGGTGGCCCGCAATGCGCTGGGCCAGCCGGACGGCCCGACCCGCATCATTGCCTGCCAGATGGCCAAGAGCCGCGGCGCCATGCACCTTGATACCGTGTTCAGCTTCCTCGACTACGACTTCGTGTCGGTGTTTCCGGACGTGGTCGATGAAATCGTCTGCACCAGCCTGCGTGCTGGCGACAAGCCGGGCGAGGTGGTTTTCGAGCGCCACGACAAGCCTTTCCTCGACGTGGTGGCCGAATCGCTGGGCCTGTCGAAGCTCAAGACCCTGTATACCGGGGGCGACGCCTACCAGCGCGAGCGCGAGCAGTGGGACGACGGCAACAACGTAGTGGCCCTCGACCGTGGTGTGGTGGTGGCCTACGACCGCAATACCTATACCAACAAGCTGATGCGTGATGCCGGTGTGGAAGTAGTGGAAATCCCTGGTGGTGAGCTGGGCCGTGGCCGTGGCGGTGGTCACTGCATGACCTGCCCGATCGCTCGCGATCCGATCAACTTCTGATACATTTGTTCCCGTCATATATGGACGGGCGCTTTATGCGCCCGTCGTGTTTCATGGCTAATGAACAGGAGAGCCACCATGGCCTTTAATCTGAAAAGCCGTCATTTCCTCAAAGAACTCGATTTCACCCCGCGCGAAATCCACTATCTGCTGGATCTTGCCCGTGACCTCAAGCGTGCCAAATATACCGGCAACGAAGTGCCACGCCTCAAGGGCAAGAACATTGCACTGATTTTCGAAAAGACCTCGACCCGTACCCGCTGCTCGTTTGAAGTGGCCGCACATGACCAGGGTGCCCACGTGACCTACATCGACCCGAGCAGCTCGCAGCTTGGTCACAAGGAAAGCATCGCCGACACCGCCCGCGTACTGAGCCGCTTTTATGACGGCATCGAGTTCCGCGGCTTTGCCCAGGAAGACGTCGAAGAGCTGGCTCGCTATTCCAGCGTACCGGTCTACAACGGCCTGACCGATGCGTGGCACCCGACACAGATGCTGTGCGATGTGCTGACCATGAGCGAAAACAGCGACAAGCCGCTGACAGAAATCGCCTATGCGTATGTGGGTGACGCCCGCAACAACATGGGCCATTCGCTGATGGTCATCGGCTGCCTCCTGGGTATGGATGTCCGCATCGGCGGACCGAAAGACCTGTCGCCGGACCCCGCGCTGGTCAAGCATTGTCAGGAAATCTGCAAGTCCACCGGTGCCCGCCTGACCGTGACCGATGACCCGCATGTGGCCGTCAAGGGCGTGGATTTCATCCATACCGACGTGTGGGTGTCGATGGGCGAGCCGATCGAAAGCTGGGGCGAGCGCATCAAGCTGCTGACACCGTTCCGGGTGGATTCGAAACTGATGGCTGCTACCGGTAATCCCAAGGTCAAGTTCATGCACTGCCTGCCGGCTTTCCACAATGCGAAAACCAAGGTCGGCAAGCAGATTGCCGCCCAGTATCCGCAGTTTGCCGACGGCATCGAAGTGACCGACGAGGTGTTTGAAGGTCCGGCCTGCATTGCTTTCGAGCAGGCTGAAAACCGCATGCACACCATCAAGGCCATCATGGTGGCCACACTGGCCTGATTCAGGGCCGACCATTGCTGCCCTTCATCCGCTGGCCTGCATGTTTGCGCAGGTCGCCCGGGTGAAGGGCGGTTGTCATCGGCTGTCGCGCAGCCAGAAGGTGCCGACAGTCGTGCTTTCACATCCGGAGCCGGGCTCCGTTTCGAGAGGATGTGGCCATGAGAGTGGTTGTCGCATTGGGGGGCAATGCCCTGCAACGTCGCGGTGAAGTCATGACTGCGGATAATCAGCGCAACAATGTCAGGATTGCCGCCAGGCAGCTGGCTGTGGTTGCCGGAGAGCACGAACTGTTGCTGGCACATGGCAATGGACCGCAAGTGGGCTTGCTCGGCTTGCAGAACGAGGCATATGCCCGGCACGTTGACGAAAAGGTCACGCCGTACCCGCTGGATGTGCTGGGTGCACAGACCGAAGGCATGATCGGCTACATGCTGGAGCAGGAGCTGGGTAACGAGCTGCCGTTTGAAGTGCCGCTGGCCACCATCCTGACCCAGACCGAAGTCGACCCGAAAGATCCGGCCTTTTCCAATCCGACCAAATTTGTCGGGCCGGTCTACTCCAAGGATCAGGCGGACAAGCTGGCAGCGGCAAACGGCTGGACCGTCAAGGCCGATGGTCAGTACTACCGCCGCGTGGTGCCCAGTCCCCGTCCCAAGCGCATTTTTGAAATGCGGCCGATCAAGTGGCTGATGGAAAAAGGCACGGTGGTGATTGCGGCGGGCGGCGGCGGCATTCCCACCATGTATCAGGATGGCAAACTGGTGGGGGTCGAGGCCGTCATCGACAAGGATCTGGCTTCCAGCCTGCTGGCCCGTGAAGTGGATGCCGACTATTTCGTGGTGGCGACCGACGTCAATGCCGTGTTCATCAACTGGGGCAAGCCGGACCAGAAAGCCATCCGGATGGCGCACCCGGACGAACTCGACAAACTGGGCTTTGCTGCCGGTTCGATGGGCCCCAAGGTGGAGGCTGCCGCCGAGTTTGCCAGGCAGACCGGCAAGCGGGCGGTGATCGGCGCGCTGGAAGACATTGAAAAGATTGTGCAGGGGCAGGCCGGCACGATTGTCTCCACCGAGACCAACGGTATCGAGTATTACTGAATCCGTGGCGGAAACTTCCGCCAGCATCGCCAGCCGGCAGGGTGTGTCCCTGCCGGTTTTTTGCGCCTGAAAACCATGGTCAGGGGATGTGGGGGCACGTCAGGCAGCACGTTGCCTGCAGCTTTCCGGCAGATGGTTGCATGTTTGCATATGGATGGCATGAATCTTGATGGGTGACGCTCGTCGGTCTGGTTGGCAATCGGGTAGTCGATTGTTTGAATTTCATGCGATACAGACTTAAATCCGTTTAAAATTTCGCCAGACCTCTCCGTGGCCGCGATGCGGCCATTCCTGCCTCAGGGAGAAACCCATGTTGTCCCGATTTTTTGTATCCGGACTGACTGCCATGCTGCTGGCAACCAGCCCTCTGGTTCTGGCCCAGCCAGAACACGAAATGCAGCTGGCTGCCAGTTCGGTTCCCCGGTTGCACTCCAGTGCCGCCCTGGTGGTCAACGCCCAGACCGGTGAAGTGCTGTTTGGCAAGAACACTGACCGGATGATGTCGATTGCCTCGATCACCAAGCTGATGACGGCGATGGTCATGCTGGACAGCGGGCAGCCGCTGGACGAACTGATCACCATCTCCGAGGCGGAAATCGACCGCCTGAAAAACACCAGCTCCCGTCTGGCGGTCGGCAGTGTGCTGAGCCGGCGCGAAATGCTGCTTCTGGCATTGATGTCGAGCGAGAACCGCGCTGCGGCTTCGCTGGCACGCACCTCACCCGGCGGCACCAGTGCCTTTGTCTCGCGCATGAACCAGAAGGCCCGTCAGCTGGGCATGCACAGCACCCGTTTTTATGATCCGACCGGGTTGGACAGCCGCAATACCTCGACTGCGGAAGACCTGGCCCGCATGGTGGCTGCGGCCTATCGCTATCCGCTGATCCGCGAAGACACCACCACCACCGACCAGCAGGTCTACGCCCGCAACCGCATGCTGCAATACCGCAACAGCAATGCGCTGGTACGAGAAGGGCAGTGGCAGATCGGCCTGTCGAAAACCGGCTACACCCAGGAAGCAGGCCGGTGTCTGGTCATGATGGCCACCGTGGGATCCACGCCGCTGATCATGGTGTTCCTTGATTCCGAAGGCTCGTCTGCCCGCATCAACGATGCCCGCAACATCAAGACCTGGCTGGAAAAACATCCGGCCACCTGGCTGGCTGGCTGAAAACCTGACCGGTTGGCTTACCCGACGGACGGCAGAAAACTGCCGTCCGTTTTGTTTGCCTCGCTTCGCCTGAATCCTGGTGAACCGGCCTTGTCACCGCTATCTTGAAAGACTGCTTTGGTCTGGAGAGAGGGCGTTTGCCATGGTCGATTCCCTGCTGACACTTCCCGGCAGCGCCCCGGCGCCGACAGCGCTCTATTGCCACACCCGGTCCTTGCATGCCGCCCTGCAGGGCTGGTGGCTGGAGAGCGGTCTCTTTGGCGGCATGCTGGACCAGCAGGCATACCGCAATATCCTGACCCGCCTGCACCGCTGCTTCAGCATGCTGGAACACGAACTGACCAGCCGGCATGCCGGCTTGCTGGACGATATCGGCTATTTGCCAAGGCTGTCCTTGCTCGATGCCGACCTGGCCGAGCTGGGGGTCGAGCGCACTTTCCACAAACAGCTCTGGCCCTGCCCGTTGCCAGACCGGCCAGCCGCACTGGGTGCCCTGTACGTGATCGAAGGTGCGGCCCAGGCCGGCCAGCACATGCTGTCGCAGCTGATGCTGTACCCCTTTGGAGCGGTTGCCTGCCGCTATTTCGTGGCCTATGGCGACGAGACCAGTCGCCACTGGCTGCGCTTTTGCAATCTGTTGCGCGAAGAGCTGGATTCCCCCTCCGCGCTGGTGCAGTCGGCGCTGTATGCCGAGGCGGTTTTCCGGCTGTTTCTCGACCCCTGGCGTCCCTTGCCGGCGGCCCGGCAGGCGGCCGGTGGTTGCACAGATGCCGCTTGCCCCGGATAATCCCGCGGTCATGCAGGAGAGCGTGATGGCGGCCCGTACCGCCAGCACCGCCGAAGGCGCAAGCACACCCGCAATCGCTCAGGCAAAAGGACTGCATGAAGGGACCGCCAAGCCGGTTCGCAATCACTCTGGAGAGCGAGGCTGTCAGGCCTCCACCGAAGGGGCTAACGGTGCTGAGGCACCGGAAAATCTCAGGTGCCGGGACAGAGGGGTGTATTTGCATTCCATTCACCCGGTACCGACATGACCTCAGCCCTTTCCAAGACCCCCTTCCACGCCCTGCATCTTGCCGCTGGCGCCAAAATGGTGCCGTTCGGTGGCTGGGACATGCCCATTCATTACGGTTCCCAGCTCAAGGAACATGAAATCGTCCGCACGGACGCCGGCATGTTCGACGTTTCCCACATGACCGTGGTCGACCTGACCGGGCCGGATGCCCAAGCCTACCTGCGTCGCCTGATCGCCAACGATGTCGCCAAGCTGGCGCCGCTGGGTAAGGCCCTGTACTCCGGCATGCTCAACGCGGCCGGCGGCGTGATCGACGACCTGATCGTCTACCTGACCGCCTGGGGCTACCGCGTGGTGGTGAACGCCGCCACCCGCGACAAGGATCTGGCCTGGATGCAGGCGCAGGCCGCTTCGTTTGACGTCACCCTGACAGAACGCCCGGAACTGGCCATGCTGGCAGTGCAGGGCCCCAGTGCCATCAGCAAGTTCTGCGCTGCCCGTCCCGCCTGTGCCGCCCTGGTGCAGTCGCTCTCCATTTTCCAGGGCCTGCCATGCTGCACCGACGGCCCGGACGGCTGGTTTGTCGCCCGCACCGGCTACACCGGCGAAGACGGTCTGGAAATCATGTTGCCGGTCGCAGATGCTGCCGCCCTGTGGCAGGACCTGCTCGCTGCCGGCGTCGCCCCGTGCGGCCTGGGTGCCCGCGACACCCTGCGGATGGAAGCCGGCATGAACCTCTATGGCCACGACATGGACGAGTCCGTCAGCCCGCTGAAGGCCGGCATGGGCTGGACCATCGACCTCAAAGATGCTGGTCGCCAGTTCATCGGGCGCGATGTCATCGAGGCCCAGAAGGCGCGCGGCGTCAGCATGAAGCAGGTCGGGCTGGTGCTGGAAGGGCGCGGCGTGTTGCGCGAAGGCATGAAAGTGGTCGTGGATGGTGCCGGCGAAGGCATCACCACCAGCGGCACCTTCTCGCCGACCCTCAAGCAGGCCATTGCCATTGCCCGGGTGCCGGCTGCCACCACCGACCGCGCGGCCGTTGAGGTGCGCGGCCAGCTGGTTGCCGCCCGCGTGGTGAAGCTGCCGTTCGTGCGCAACGGCAAAAAAGTGTTTGACTGAATAACGTAAAGAGACAGCCCGGCCGGGCTGTCCGTGCATCCGGATGGCGGGCCGCTGGCGCTGCGCCATCCGCTTACCATCCTTACCGGAGAACTTTCATGAGCAATATTCCTGCCGATCTGAAGTACGTTGCCAGCCACGAATGGGTGCGCGACGAAGGTGATGGCGTCGTGACCGTCGGTGTGACCTTCCACGCCCAGGAACTGCTGGGTGACATTGTTTACATCGAGCTGCCGGCCGTGGGCCAGGTGCTGGCCGAAGGCGACGGCGCCGGTGTGGTCGAGTCGGTCAAGGCCGCCAGCGACGTGTACGCCCCGATTGCCGGTGAAGTGCTGGAAGTGAATGCCGACCTCGAAAGCGCCCCGGAAACCGTCAACGCTGACCCGTACGGCGCTGGCTGGTTCTTCAAGCTGAAGCTGGTGAACCCGGCCGACATGGACAGCCTCCTTGACGCTGCTGCCTACGAAAAGGAAGTCGGCTGACCGGCTCCGTACCGGCCCCGCCGCTGGCGGGGTCTTTTTTCGCCCGAACTACAGATTGCTGCTTCTCATGACTTCGTTGCACCAACTCGAACACCACGACGCTTTTGTCGAGCGCCATATCGGCCCGGCTGAAACTGAAATTGCTGCCATGCTGGCTACGGTCGGCGCCGCTTCACTGGACGATCTGGTTGCCCAGACCATTCCAGCCGACATTCTCCGCGCCGACCTGCTGCCGCTGCCGGCAGCCGTGGCCGAACATGCCGCCCTGACTGATCTGGCCGCCACCGCCGGCAAGAACACGCTGCAAAAATCGTTCATCGGCCTTGGCTACCATCCGACCCTGACCCCGTCGGTCATCCTGCGCAATGTGCTGGAAAACCCCGGCTGGTACACCGCCTACACCCCGTACCAGGCGGAAATCGCCCAGGGGCGTCTGGAAGCCCTGCTCAATTTCCAGCAGATGGTGATCGACCTGACCGGGCTGGAACTGGCCAACGCTTCGCTGCTGGACGAAGCCACCGCTGCCGCCGAAGCCATGGCCATGGCGCGCCGGGTCAGCAAAGTGAAGGGCAACGGTTTCTTTGTGGCCGACGACGTGCTGCCGCAAACGCTGGATGTGCTGAAAACTCGCGCCAGATACTTTGGTTTTGAGCTGGTCACTGGCCCGGCGGATGAAGCCGCCAGCCATGAGGTGTTCGGTGCCCTGCTGCAATACCCGGGCGCCAATGGTGAAGTGCGCGATCTCTCCGCCATCATCGCGGCCATCAAGGCCAAGGGTGCCGTGGTCACGGTAGCCGCCGACATCATGGCACTGGTGCTTCTGAAGAGCCCGGGCGAAATGGGCGCCGACATCGCCGTGGGTTCGACCCAGCGTTTTGGCATCCCGATGGGCTTTGGCGGCCCGCACGCCGCCTACTTTGCCACCCGCGACGATTTCAAGCGTGCCACGCCGGGCCGCATCATCGGCGTGTCGATCGATGCCAAGGGCAAGCGTGCCCTGCGCATGGCGCTACAGACCCGCGAGCAGCACATCCGCCGCGAAAAGGCCAACTCGAACATCTGCACCTCGCAGGTGCTGCTGGCCAACATGGCCGGCATGTACGCCACCTATCACGGCCCGGAAGGCATCAAGCGCATTGCCACCCGCATCCACCGTCTGGCCAGCCTGTTTGCCGACGGCGTACGCGCCAACGGCGGCGCGATTGCCGGCGAAGCCTTCTTTGATACTGTGCTGGTCAACACCGGCGCCCGGACCGATGCCCTGCTGGCTGCTGCCGAAGCTGCCGGCTATAACCTGCGCCGTGTGAACGACACCACGCTGGCCGTGGCATTCCACGAAGTCGCCACCGGGGCCGATGTCGCCGCGCTGGTCGAGCTGCTGACCGGCAAGCCGGTCGACATTGCCGCGCTGGATGCTGCCGCCCGCGAGCAGTTTCCGGCTGCCCTCAAGCGTGAATCTGCCATCCTGACGCATCCGGTGTTCAATTCGCATCACAGCGAAACCGAGATGATGCGTTACCTGAAAAAGCTGCAAAACCGCGATCTGGCGCTGGATCACGCCATGATTCCGCTGGGCAGCTGCACCATGAAGCTCAATGCCGCCAGCGAGATGATTCCGGTGAGCTGGCAGGCTTTTGGTGACATGCACCCGTTTGCGCCGAAGGCCCAGACGGCGGGCTATGCCGAACTGATCGACGGACTGGTGGACCAGCTCAAGGCCATTACCGGCTTTGACGCCATCTCGATGCAGCCGAACTCCGGGGCGTCGGGCGAATATGCCGGCCTGCTGGCCATCCGCCGCTACCACGAAAGCCGTGGCGAGGGCGGGCGTGACATCTGCCTGATTCCGACCTCGGCGCACGGTACCAACCCGGCTACGGCCCAGATGATGGGCATGCAGGTGGTGGCGGTGGCCTGCGATGACAATGGCAACGTGGATGTGGCCGACCTGAAGGCCAAGGCCGAACAGCATCGCGAGCGGCTTGGCTGCCTGATGATTACCTATCCGTCGACACACGGTGTGTTCGAGCAGCCGATCCGCGAGATCATCGACATCGTTCATGCCAACGGCGGTCAGGTCTACATGGACGGCGCCAACATGAATGCGCTGGTGGGGCTGGTACGTCCGGGTGACATCGGCGCCGACGTCAGCCACATGAACCTGCACAAGACCTTCGCCATTCCGCACGGCGGCGGCGGGCCGGGCATGGGCCCGATCGGCCTGAAGGCACATCTGGCACCATTCATGGCCAACCACTGTGTCAGCCCGATTGCCAACGAAAGCGTGGGGCAGACTGCGGTATCGGCCGCACCGTTCGGCAGCGCATCGATCCTGGTCATTCCTTACATGTATATCCGCATGATGGGTGCAGCCGGCCTGCGTCGCGCGACCGAAGTGGCTCTCCTGAACGCCAACTACATCGCGAAGCGTCTGGGCGATGCCTATCCGGTGCTCTACACCGGCAAGAATGGCCGCGTGGCGCACGAGTGCATTCTCGACCTGCGTCCGCTCAAGGCCGAAACCGGTATCACCGAGGTGGACGTGGCCAAGCGGCTGATGGACTACGGCTTCCACGCGCCGACCATGAGCTTCCCGGTGGCGGGCACCATCATGATCGAGCCGACCGAGTCGGAATCCAAAGCTGAACTCGATCGCTTCATCGATGCCCTGCTGGCCATCCGCGAAGAAATCCGCAAGGTCGGGGCAGGTGAATGGCCGCGCGATGACAACCCCCTGAAGCATGCGCCGCACAGTCTGGCGGACATTACCGGCGACTGGACCCGCCCGTATCCGCGCGAGCAGGGTCTATTCCCGCTGGCGTATGTGGCAGAGAACAAGTTCTGGCCGTTCGTGAACCGGATCGACGACGTGTATGGTGACCGCAACCTGGTATGCAGCTGCCCGCCGATGAGCGAGTATTGAGCGTTTGGGTATGATTGCGTGTAAAAGGCCACTTCTTATGGGGTGGCTTTTTATTGTTCAATATCTGGTTGTTCTTACCGATAGTAAGGTATGGTCAGCCGGATTGTTTTGATGACGAAGTGCACTTTCTTGATGAGTGCATGAAAATATTTTTGGCATGATCCGGTTCGTGCTGCGGATGGAGTCTGGTAATCCGTTGCGCCGCTGACAGAATCAATAGTGTTATGCTTGTTGACAGGGCAGGTTTTTATATGAAGGCAGTAATTCTTGCTGGTGGCCTCGGAACCCGGATTTCCGAAGAAACCCATCTCAAGCCAAAGCCAATGATTGAAATTGGTGGGCGGCCGATTCTATGGCACATCATGAAAATCTATTCGGCACATGGCGTGAATGATTTCATCATCTGCTGCGGCTACAAGGGATATGTAATCAAAGAGTATTTCGCCAATTACTTCCTGCACATGTCTGATGTGACCTTTGATATGACAAACAATCACATGGAAGTTCATCAGCATAACGCGGAGCCGTGGCGGGTTACGCTGGTTGATACCGGTGAAGATACCATGACGGGGGGGCGACTCAAACGTGTCAGGACATATCTTGAAGGAGAAGAGGCGTTTTGCTTTACCTATGGGGATGGCGTGGCTGACATCAATGTTGCCGAATCCATTGCATTTCACCGCTCGCACGGCAAACTCGCGACGGTGACGGCAGTGTTGCCGCCGGGTCGCTTTGGTGCCTTGGTCAAAGAAGGAAGTACCGTACAGGGTTTCCTTGAAAAACCGCGTGGTGAAGGTGGCTGGATCAACGGTGGCTATTTTGTGCTGTCACCCAAAGTAATTGATCTGGTCGATTCTGATGTGACGAGCTGGGAGCTTGAGCCGATGACAAGGTTGGCTAGCGGGAATCAGCTGAAGGCCTTTGAACATCATGGCTTCTGGCAGCCGATGGATACCCTGCGGGAGAAAATCCTGCTGGAAGAACTGTGGCAGAACAATGAGGCTCCTTGGAAGGTCTGGACATGAGTGCGGGTGTGCGACCGGATCCATCCTTTTGGAAGGGGCGTAAGGTCTTTCTGACCGGACATACTGGTTTCAAGGGGGGCTGGCTTTCACTGTGGCTGGAGAGCATGGGTGCTCAAGTGACAGGGCTGGCTCTTGTCCCCGAGTCTGATCTCGCGCTGTATTACGCTGCTGATGTTGCTCAAGGCGTCCGATCAGTTTTTGGTGATATCCGGGATCTCCGGTATGTCAGGCAGGTGATGCTCGAATCCGAGGCTGAGGTGGTGTTTCATTTGGCAGCACAGCCGTTGGTCCGTGCCTCCTATACTGATCCAGTTACAACGTATGCCACCAATGTGATGGGTACGGTGAATGTCTTGGAGGCGGTTCGGCAGGCGCCGACAGTCCGGGTCGTGCAGGTGATTACGACTGACAAATGTTACGAAAACCGGGAGTGGATGTATCCCTATCGGGAAACCGATCCGCTAGGGGGATATGATCCCTACAGCAACAGCAAGGCCTGTGCCGAACTGGTGGTGGACAGTTACCGGTGTTCCTTCATGCAGGATGCCGGAATCCATCTTTCCAGCGTGCGTGCCGGCAATGTGATCGGTGGCGGTGACTGGGCCGTTGACCGGATTGTTCCGGATTGCATCCGATCGTTGTTGGACGGGCGTCCAGTGCAGATCCGCTCCCCGCATGCGATCCGTCCTTGGCAGCATGTACTGGAGCCTTTGTGCGGATACTTGTGTCTGGCCGAACGGCAGCATGCCGGTCAGCCAGGGTTAGACGAAGCATTCAACTTTGGTCCGGACTCCAGTGCAATCGTCCCGGTTTGCGAGCTGGCTGCCGGTATCGTCAGGCAGTGGGGTGACGGGCAACTGGATATTCGTCCTGATCCGCACCCGCTCCATGAAGCGGGCATTCTGAGGCTGGACGTCAGCAAGTCTGCTGCCCGTCTGGGCTGGCACCCTCGCTGGGGGGTTGCAGACACTCTGTTTCATACGGTTGACTGGTATCGCCGAGTAGGCTGTTTGGGCGACTCTGCTCGCCAGGTCTGTCTGGAGCAGATTGCTGCCTATGTTTCTCCGGTCGAAATTTCAAATTGAAGTGCAAAAAGTCATGACCTGTCATTGTCGCTCATGTAATGCACCGTTGGTGCACACGCTGGTAAACCTCGGGTTGTCTCCTTTGTCGAATGCCTATGTGAAGGAAGAATCTCTTGGCAAAGGAGAAATGTTCTATCCGCTTCATGTCCGGGTATGCCATGAATGCTGGCTGGTCCAGCTTGAAGAATTTGAGCGGGCCGAGAATATTTTCAATGATGAGTATGCCTATTTCTCGTCCTACTCCAGCAGCTGGCTGGCTCATGCCAGGCAATACAGTGAGGCGATGATTGTCCGGTTTGGCTTGGATGCCGCTAGTCAAGTCGTTGAGATTGCCAGTAATGATGGCTATCTACTGCAAAATTTTGTTTCGGCCGGTATTCCTGCGCTGGGAGTCGAGCCCTCTGGCAATACTGCTGAGGTGGCCATGCGCAAGGACATTCCTACTTGGGTAAAGTTTTTTGGTATTGCCACGGCTCATGAACTGGTAGCGGCTGGTCATGCTGCTGACTTGTTGTTGGGTAACAATGTGCTGGCTCACGTACCGGACATTAACGACTTTGTCGGTGGCCTGAAAGTGGCGCTCAAGCAGAGTGGGGTGATCACCATGGAGTTTCCGCACCTGCTGAACCTGATTCGTCACAATCAGTTCGATACCATTTATCACGAGCATTTTTCCTATTTGTCTCTGCTGGCAGTCGAGCATCTTTTTAACCGGCATGGTCTTTCCCTTTTCGATGTGCAGGAGTTGCCCACTCATGGTGGATCGCTGCGTATTTTTGCCCAGCACATGCAAGGTCCACATGCCGTCCAGCCGGGTTTGCAGGCTATGCGAGAGAAGGAGGCCGCTGCAGGCCTAGGCATACTGGCTACCTATGCGCGTTTTTCAGCCCGGGTGAACGAAACCAAGCGTGCCTTGCTGAGCTTCCTGATCAAAGCCAAAGAGCAAGGCTTGCGTGTGGCGGGTTACGGTGCACCGGCTAAAGGTAATACTCTGCTTAATTATTGTGGTGTACGGACGGATCTGATTGACTTTACCGTGGATGCCAGTCCGCATAAGCAGGGTACTTGGCTACCGGGTACGCGCATTCCTGTATATGCCCCAGAGAGACTGATTGAGGCAAAACCAGACATTGTGCTGATTTTGCCTTGGAACCTGCAGGAGGAAATTGTGGCTGCACACGGCTATATCCGGGAATGGGGAGGTCGTTTTGCCGTACCGGTGCCACATGTGGAGTTTGTTGCGTGAAACTGAGCGAAACACCCATCGCCGGTGCTTGGTTGCTGGAAGTTGAGCCCATTGCGGATGATCGGGGCTTCTTTGCCCGCAGCTTATGCGTAGATACGTTGGCTGCACATGGTCTGGAGGGACGCATGCAGCAGCAGAGTGTGTCGTTCAATTTGCAACGAGGGACGCTGCGCGGAATGCATTATCAAAATGCCCCGCATGCAGAAACCAAGCTGGTGCGTGTCACACGGGGCCGAGTCTACGATGTCATGCTGGACATGCGTCGGGAGTCTCCCAGTTTTTTATGCTGGCATGCGGTGGAGCTGTCCGCGGATAACCATCGTACCCTGTATATTCCTGAGGGCGTGGCACACGGCTTCCAGACACTCGAGAATTATTCCGAAGTGTTTTACCAAATGGCACAGCCTTATATGCCGGGCTATGCCTGTGGTGTGCGCTGGGATGATCCAGCGTTTGGTATCGACTGGCCATTGACAGACCCGGTCTTGTCGGAACGTGATGCCAGTTATCCTGATTTTAGCTCTTGATGAAAGCTAGATTTATGAAAAATAAGATGCTGAATCAAATACGGCTACTGGATCAGCCGGGATCATTGCTGCTTGATCGGTCTTTCAAACTATAGGGATCAAGCTTATATGAAAGTATTATTGACTGGGGCGACAGGATTTATTGGGAGTCATGTGCTCAGGTCTTTGCAACGTTGTGACATTGAGGTTGTTGTTGTTGGCCGCTCTCGGCCGCAGGAGGTAGCGACGTTTGTCGAAGCAAATCTTCTGGATCTCCCGGATTTTACTGCTCTGATGAGTCATGTGCAGGCTACGCATCTTTTGCATCTGGCTTGGTATGCAGAACACGGTAAATATTGGGACTCTCCGTTGAATCTGCGCTGGACTGAAGCGACTGTACGTCTGGTTGAGGCTTTTTGTATGGCAGGAGGCCAGCAGGTCGTTATTTCGGGTACCTGTGCTGAGTATGATTGGACGCATGGATACTGCAGAGAAGATTGTACTCCAATCGATCCAGCTACTCTTTACGGCATAGCCAAGGATGCTACGCGACGGTTGGTGATGGCTATTTGCGGGCAATACCAGGTTCCCTGTGCTTGGGGGCGGGTTTTTTTTCCATTTGGTCATGGAGAGGCATCAAGCCGTTTGATGCCTTCGTTGGTCGCAGTTTTTCGGGGTGAGAGAGAGCCATTTGCAGTGAATACGAAAGCATATCGTGATTTCCTGCATGTCTCAGATGTGTCAGAGGGATTCGTCCGATTGCTGATTGCCGGGGCACATGGTGCATACAATATTTGTTCGGGAAAACCTGTATGTCTGGCTGATATTGTAACTACGCTGGCTTCATTGTTGGGAGCCTCGCCAGATCCAGTACTGGCTTTGACTTATGAGCGAACGGGTGATCCTTGTTTGCTGATAGGAGATAACCGAAAACTTGAGAATCTGGAATGGAGCCCTTTGTTGACACTGAAGCAAGGAATTGAGTTTGCTTTGGGTGATTGTTGAGAAATACGTTACCTTGAATCTTTGTTTGATACGGGCGGCGCTAGTTTCGGTGTTGATGCATGTAAAAAATAATGATTTAAGGATGTTATTGAATTGCTTTGTTGGCCTGAATTTAATTTTTGATAATCCGGGAAGTGCTGAAGGAAAAAGGTGAGGCAAATGTATTTGTTGAGTATATGCATACCTACGTATAATCGTGCAAGTCTTTTGCGGGTTACCCTTGAGAATTTGTACGGGCAATTGAATGATCAGGGTTTTTTGAATTGTGTGGAAATTGTTGTTTCTGATAACGCATCAACTGACAATACGTCTGCTGTTGTTGATGGTTTTAGAGATAGGTTGAATATAAGTTACTCTAAAAATAAAGAAAATTTAGGTTATGAAGTAAATTTTTCACGAGCCTTATCGTTATCAAGTGGTCGGTTTTATACGTATCTGGCTGATGATGATGCTTTGATTATTGAGACGTTGGTCGAAATAATTAAATTCATGGAGGCTAATGAGGCGGTTAGTGCAGTATATGCGCCTTGGCGTATCATTAATTTGGCAAATTCATCTGATCATGGGCTTTTTTATCAAGTCGATGATTTAAAGCTTTTTAAAAAAGGTTCAAGTGTTGATTTGTTGAGTTATCTGCTTGATAGGCATGTTTTTCCCGAGATATGTGTTTATAGGCGTTCTGCGGTAAGCGTGAGATTTCCAATGGAGAAGATTGCATGCTGGGCATTTTCTCATATTGGTATTGCCATTGAGAAGGGTGATGTTGTTTTTTGGCCAAATGAATATTACATTTCCATTATTCAGCATTTTTCTGATGAATCAAGGAGTCATGCCGGAAACTGGGAGGTGATGAATTCATGGGACTCATATCGTGGAGGATTGGAGTGGCTGCTCCATCGGGCAAGAAGCAAAATGAATGAGCCGGCAAGTGATTTTCTCATTAGAATTGATAAATTTATTGCGGCTAGAATGTCTGTTGGTCTTAGGCTGAGATTGCAATCTGGAACCGGGTCCGCTGTCGAAAATTACTACTTGGCTTGTCGGATTATTGGGCTATCTGGGACTTGTGGGTTTTCAATTGATGATTTGAGAATGATGGCAGTCTTGGAGTATATAGCCAAACTTCCTTCTAGGCATGGTCTTGATACGCCATTGATCGTGCTAGGTGATTATGACGAAACGGTGCTGTGTGAATTGCTCCGGTTATGTGAGTCTGGAGTATTGATTGTGCCAGCAAGTGAAGATTTGTTTTTGTTGAAGCCATCGGTTGTGTTGTATGGAACTGGAAAAATTAGTCCGGATATAATGATTGAACTTTCTGATCGTAATATGGTTTTTGTGTTGGATGATGATGTTGAAAAAATTTTCTGCTAATGATTAAAATGGTAAATGACAAGAGCTGTCTAGTTGTATATGTATGTAGAGAAAAAGATGCAAATTGGCATGGGAAGGCACTGGAATTTGTAGGGTCGATTTTGTCCTGTAAGCCTGGTGCGGACTATTCGCTTTTGGTCGTGTACAAAGGCTTTAGTGACAATTTGAGAAGCGCGAGAAATGTTTTTTCAGGTGTGTCCAGATTTGAATTGATTGTAGAAGATTCTGGATATGATATAGGTGCATACAGGCTTGCTGTAAATATTGTAAATGCTGAATATATTTGTTGCTTGTCAGCTTCAAGCAGGGTTCTCTGCGAAAATTGGTTGTCGATGATGTTGCAGGCATGTTCTGATGATCGTGTTGGTATTGTTGGGGCCATGGGGTCGTATGAAAGTAATGGTCTTTTATCTGAAGATTTTCCGATGTTTCCGAATCCACACATCAGAACAACTGGCTTTATCATCCGGTGTGGTGATTTTGTAAGCTATACGAAAACTCCATCTGACAAAATGGATGCTCATCTAATTGAAAGTGGGTGGAATGGGTTAACTGCATGTGTGCTTAACAGCGGGAGGCAGGCGTTGGTTGTTGGAAAGAATGGTATTGCTTTTGATATCACCGAATGGAGAGCAAGTGAAACATTTAGATGTGGGAAACAATCTAATTTATTGATTGCAGATCATTGGTCGGATCATTATATGGCTTGTGATGAGTTGGCACGAAAAAAATTGCAGTTTTTGACTTGGGGTGTACTTGATGAGTAACTGTTTGAGTGTAAGGGAATCTTTTACTGTTGATCAGATTAAATCTTCTGATAAATGGGATTCTTATTTTTCTGTCTATGAAAAATTTTTTCATAGATTCAAAAATGATCCAGTGTGTTTGCTTGAGATTGGAATTCAGAATGGCGGATCTTTAGAGGCTTGGGGTAAATATTTTGAGACAGCTAAGTTGATAGTTGGTTGTGATATCAATTTGAATTGTTCTCGTTTGAATTACGGGAAAAGTAATACCTCTGTCGTGATTGGTGATGCTAATGATAAGGAGGTGTTTGATAGTTTGGTTTCTTTGCTGAAAAATGAGAGATTTAACATTATTATCGATGATGGATCACATACATCTAAAGATATTATAAATTGTTTTTGTAAGTATTTTTCAGTGTTGGATGATAATGGGGTTTATGTTGTAGAAGATCTGCACTGTAGTTATTGGGGAGGGTTTGGAGGTGGAATTTATCATCCCTATTCCTCTATCCAGTTTTTTAAAAAAATAATAGATATTATTAATTTTGAGCACTGGGGGAATGCGCAGAGCAGGATGGATTTGGTAAGACCATTTCTGGATTATTATGGGATTTCTGGTTTTGATGGACTGGAGATGATCAAGTCTGTTTCTTTCTTTAATTCAATGTGCATCATTGAGAAAAGAAAAGCTTCTGAGTGTGTGCTCGGTCAGAGAGTAATTTCAGGTGAGGATGAGGTTGTTGTGGTGGGGCATCGTCATTTGAATGGTTCTTTATTGGTGGCGCCTTCTCAGGTGGGAAATGTATGGTCGGATGCTTCAATGGAGTCTATGAATTTGATTTCAGTTGCACACAATGAAATTGACAGGTTGAATAAACTCATTTCTGATAAATAAGATTGGTTTGCAAAAAAAGGGGGGCTGATTATTATAAAGTGATTTATATGAATTAATTTGGAAACTGTGTTTTTGAATGCTTGGCAAGCATTGGTGGTGGCATTATTGGGTTTTTAAGGGGATGAGCTTGGTCAGAAATGTAGCTAAACTTGCACCTGCACTCGCTACGGTGAAGTTGATTGAGAGTCTTGATGAGTTATTGGAAAATGGTTCGATAGAAGACTTGAGTGAGGCTGCTGGTGTATTTAATGCTGCTTCTGATCATCTTAATGAACTTTTGGTTTTGCAGGAGGTGTTTTTACGTAAGACGAATGATTTTGGTGTTGCTGGTGCGATATCCTCATGTTTGATGCTCTTGGGGCGTTATGGTGAAGGTGCAGAATGGGCAAGGCTTGCTTATGATTTGGCTAAATCTACGCCAGAGGTAAGTGACAGAAGTATTTCAGCTATTGCTTCAATGCTGTTTTTCTATCAATCCAGGGTGGCAAACTGGACTGATCGAGACGACCTTGTTCGTTGTGTCAGGAAATCAGTTGCAGCTGGTGAGGCAATTAATATGTCGCCATTTTATATTGCAATGATGGATGTTACACCTCAAGAGCATCTCTATCAGGCAATTCAGCGAAGTTATGCAAAGTTCTCAGCGATCCCAGGTTATTTGAATTTTACACGGGAATGTATTTCATATGGCAATAGGGTTAAAATTGGATATGTCAGTTGGGATGTTCAGGAGCATGCAACAGCCTACTTGATGGCCGGACTGTTTGAAAAGCATGACGCCCGTCAGTTCGAGGTATTCTTGTTTGGGCATGGTCCTGCAATGAGTTCGCCAAGCCCTATGCGAAAACGGCTTATGGATGCCGTGGAGCATTTCGTGGATATTTCTCTATTGTCCGATGATGAGAGTGTCGCGTTAATCAGACGACTCAGAATCGATGTGCTGGTGGATTTAAAAGGCCATACCTTACATGGCCGTCTTGGTATTTTTGCTCATCGACCATCCTCCATTCAGGTGTCTTATTTGGGCTTTCCTGGCTCAACTGGCATGCCATGTATGGATTATATGATTGCAGATCATTTTCTTGTTCCGGAGCAGAGTCGGGATTTGTATCTGGAAAAAATTGCTTACCTTCCAAATTGCTATCAACCCACGGATGATAAACGGGAAATCGGACTGATTCCCTCTCGTAAAGAGATGGGTTTGCCAGAAAATGCATTTGTATTTTGTTCGTTTAATACGCTGGTTAAATTGACTCCAAAAATGTTTGATGTCTGGTGCAGGATTTTACAGTCTGTGCCAGATAGTGTTTTATGGTTGATTGCAACAGATAAGAAAGCGCAAGAAAATATCGTCCGGGAGGCCGTGGAGAGAGGTGTAGATGCTTCGAAATTTGTTTTTGCCAGTCAAGTAACGCAATCGCAGCATCTCGCGAGGTTGGCTCTTGCCGATTTGTTCCTGGATTCATTTCCTGTGGTTGCACATACTACAGCGAGTGATTCACTCTGGGCCGGATTGCCAATTTTGACTATGGCAGGGGAGAGCTTTGTTTCCCGCGTGGCCGGTAGTATTTTGAAGACGATC
>JAGPIM010000220.1 GCA_018055005.1 Laribacter sp. | reverse complement strand
CATCGGCCGGCGCCGGCGCCATCATGATCGGCTGGGGCATCACCTTTGTCGGCATGCTGATGCTGGCCTTCGTGTTCCAGACCCTCGCCAACCGCAAGCCGGAAGTCGAAGGCGGCGTGTACGGCTACGCCCGCGCCGGTTTCGGCCCGTACATGGGCTTCAACTCGGCCTGGGGTTACTGGATCTCGGCGTGGATCGGCAACGTGTCCTACTACGTGGTGATCTTCTCGGCACTGGGCTCGTTTTCCTCGATGGGCTTCTTCGGTGACGGCAACACCCTGCCGGCCATCCTGTGCTCGTCGGTCCTGCTGTGGGGCTATCACGCGCTGATCTGCCGCGGCATCCAGGGGGCAGCCCTGATCAACATCGTCACCACCGTGGCCAAGCTGATTCCGCTGGCACTGTTCCTGGTACTGGTGGTGGTGGCCTTCCGCATCGAAACCTTCACCCTGGACTTCTGGGGCCGGCCGGAGCTGGGCAGCCTCGTCGACCAGGTCAAGAGCACCATGCTGGTGACGACCTGGGTGTTCATCGGCATCGAAGGCGCATCGATCTTCTCCAGCCGCGCCGAAAAGATGGCTGACGTCGGCAAGGCCACCATGATCGGGTTTGCCCTGTCGATCCTGCTGTTCGTCGCCGTGTCGATGCTGTCGCTGGGCGTACTGTCGCAACCGGAACTGGCCGCCCTGAAAAACCCGTCCACCGCTGGCGTGCTCAAGGCTGCCGTGGGTGACTGGGGTGCCGCGCTGATGAATGCCGGTCTGGTGATTTCGGTCGGCGGCGCCCTGCTGGCCTGGACCCTGCTGGCGGCCGAAGTGCCCTACCTCGCCGGCAAGGACGGCACCATGCCGGCCTTCCTCGGCAAGACCAACGCCAAGGGTGCACCGGTCAATGCGCTGCTGCTCACCAACGGCCTCGTGCAGCTGTTCCTGATCATCACCCTCTTCAACGGCTCGGCCTATCTGGACCTGCTGCTGCTGGCCACCTCGATGATCCTGATCCCCTACCTGCTGTGCGCACTCTACGCCGTCAAGATCGCCGTGCGCGGCGAGGGCTACGACGGTGACCTGCGGGCGGCCGGCAAGGACAAGCTGATTGCGCTGCTGGGTTCGGTCTACGGCTGCTGGCTGCTGTACGCTGCCGGTCCGAAGTACCTGCTGCTGTCGATGGTGCTGTACGCCCCGGGCATCCTGTTCTACATCAAGGCCCGCCGCGAACAGGGTGGCGTGCTGTTCACCCGCAACGAACTGGTGCTGGCCTGCGTGGCCGTGATCCTTGGCCTGATCGCCGCATTCCAGCTGGCGACCGGTGCCCTGACCATCTAACCTGCCCTGTATTGCTGGATTCTTCAGACGCTCTCCGAATTGCGTTCTGCCCCACGGCTTGCCGTGGGGTTTTTTTGTACCCGGTCCTGCCATCCGCCCGGCAAAGCCGGCGTATAATAAAACACTAATTTATGATGTTTTCGCCATATTCCTGAGGGTGAATGTGCGTCTGAACCAGTTTGACCTGCGGTTGTTGCAGATTTTTACCGTGATTGTCGACTGCGGCGGTTTTTCGGCGGCGCAGGTGCGGCTGGGCATGAGCCAGTCGACCATCAGCGGCAAGATGAGCGACCTGGAAACCCGGCTGGGCGTGCGCCTGTGCCAGCGCGGCCGCAGCGGCTTTCGCCTGACACCGGAAGGCGAAGCGGTCTACCAGGAAACCCTGCGCTTCCTGCGCCGGGTGGACGAATACGAAAGCCGGGTCGGCCAGCTGCGCGGCCAGATCAACGGTCATGTGGACATCGGCGTGGTCGACACCATCGCCATGAATCCGCTGTGCCGGCTGCCGGCTGCACTGGCCGGATTCCGGCAGCGTTATCCGGAAGTAACGCTGACGCTGGAAGTGCTCGCCACCAGCGACATCGAGGCCGGACTGTTGCAGGGCCGGCTCCAGCTCGGCCTGTGCTCCAGCGATCAGGAACGCCCCGGCCTGCTGTACCTGCCGCTGTTCCGCGAGCGCCAGCGCCTGTATGCCGCGCCCGGCCATCCGGTGTTCTGCCGCACCACGCCGCCGCGCCAGCGCCAGGACCTGCTGCCCTATGCGCTGGCCGGACGCGGACAGCCGGACATCACGCCGCTGGACGAAAACGACGGCTACCGCACACCGGTCCAGTCAGCCTCGATGGAAGGCACGGCACTGCTGTTGCTGGCCGGTGAGCTGATCGGCTACCTGCCCGAGCATTTTGCCGCGCCGTGGGTCGCCAGCGGGGCGCTGCGCTGCATCGACCTGCCGGCACTCGACTACTACCCGGCCTTTACCCTGACCCGTCTGCGTTACGGGACGCCGGCACAGGCCACCCGGCTGCTGGAAGAGGCGATCCTGGCCGAACACGCGCCCGCAGCCGGCGACTGAAGCGGCAAGCACCGTTGCTTTGACGGTGGCGAAGGCAGGGCGCAATGTTACAATCGTGGCAAGCGATTCATTTCCCAACAAAAAACCGGCGCACGGCGTCGGTTTTTGGCTTTTGCCCCTCATGAAAAAGCTCTATATCAAGACCTTCGGCTGCCAGATGAACGAGTATGACTCGGACAAGATGGCCGACGTGCTCGGCCTGACCGAGAAAATCGTCAAGACCGACAGCCCGGACGACGCCGACATCATCCTGTTCAACACCTGTTCGGTGCGCGAAAAGGCGCAGGAAAAGGTGTTTTCCGACTTGGGGCGGGTGCGCCCGCTCAAGGAAGCCCGGCCCGACCTCATCATCGGTGTCGGCGGCTGCGTGGCCAGCCAGGAGGGCGACACCATCGTCAAGCGTGCACCCTACGTGGACGTGGTGTTCGGCCCGCAAACCCTGCACCGCCTGCCGCAGCTGATCAGCCAGCGCCGTGAAAGCGGCGCGGCCCAGGTGGACATTTCCTTCCCGGAAATCGAAAAATTCGACCACCTGCCACCGGCCCGGGTCGAAGGCGCGGCGGCCTTTGTGTCGGTCATGGAAGGCTGCTCCAAATACTGCACCTTCTGCGTGGTGCCCTACACCCGTGGCGAGGAAGTCAGCCGCCCGCTCGACGACGTGCTGACCGAAGTGGCCGGTCTCGCCCAGCAGGGCGTGAAGGAAATCACCCTGCTGGGGCAGAACGTCAACGCCTACCGTGGCGCGATGGCCGACGGCGAGATCGCCGACTTTGCCTGCCTGCTTGAATGCGTGCACGAAATCCCCGGCGTCGAACGCATCCGCTTCACCACCAGCCATCCGCGCGAATTCACCCCGCGCATCATCGACTGCTACGCCCGCCTGCCCAAGCTGGTGTCACACCTGCACCTGCCGGTGCAGTCCGGTGCCGATCGTGTGCTGGCGGCCATGAAGCGCGGCTACACTGCACTGGAATACAAGTCGATCATCCGCAAGCTGCGCGCCATCCGGCCCGACCTGTGCCTGTCGTCGGATTTCATCGTCGGCTTCCCCGGCGAAACCGGCGAGGATTTCGAGAAAACCCGCAAGCTGGTTGAAGAGCTGGAGTTCGACGCCAGCTTCGTCTTCATCTACAGCCCGCGCCCCGGTACGCCGGCGGCAGACCTGCCCGATGACACGCCGCACGAAGTAAAGGTGAAACGCCTGCAGACACTGACCGAACTGCTGGACCGCAAGACGTTTGAAATCAACCAATCAATGGTGGGAACGGTGCAGACCGTGCTGGTCGAAGGCGTGTCACGCAAGGACGGCAACGAACTGGCCGCCCGCAGCGCCAACAACCGCATCGTCAACTTCGTCGGCCAGCCGCGCCTGATCGGCCAGATGGTCGAAGTGGTCATCACCGAAGCCCTGCGCCACAGCGTGCGCGGCGAAATCCTCACCCTCGAAGACT
>JAGPIM010000071.1 GCA_018055005.1 Laribacter sp. | reverse complement strand
CTTGCGGGTCTTGCCGATCAGGCAGTTGGTGGCCTTGGTGATGCCGGCACCGGGGTCAGGCAATACGAAGCCCATCATCGGGCCACCCATGATGATGCCGTCGTGTCCGGATACCAGCCCGGCAGACTGCATCAGCCAGTCGGCCGGTGTGCCGATCAGGGCTTCGACATTGCCGGGGCGGGTGACGGCGCCGGTCAGGGTGACGAGGCGCGACACGATGGGAATGCCGCACTCCAGTGCCTGCCATACCGTATAGGCGGTGGCGACGTTGAAGCACTGCACGCCGAACTCGGTCGAGCGGCGACCGTGCGGGACTTCCTTGCCGGTGAGTACGCGGATGAGCTGCTTGGCACCTCCGCCGGGATAGCGCGTTGGCACGGGCACCACTTCGATACCGGTGCCGGCTACGGCGGCCGTCATGCCGGCAATGGCTTCGGGTTTGTTGTCCTCGATGCCGACCAGCACTTCGCGCGGCTGCATGCGTTCGGCCAAGAGCCGGATGCCCTTGACGACATCGGCTGCGCGCTCGCGCATCAGGCGGTCGTCGCAGGTGATGTAGGGCTCGCATTCGGCGCCGTTGATGACCAGGGTTTCCAGGCCTTCTGCTGCGACTTTCAGGCCGGTGGGAAAAACGGCACCTCCGAGTCCGACCACCCCCTGGTCGGCCAGGGCATTTTGCAGACCGGATGCCGGCATCTGCCGCCATGCAACCGGGGACGGATCGACGCTGCGGTCCAGCCCGTCCGGTTCGATCACGATGCACAGGTCGGCCAGACCGGACGGATGGGCAAACGGGCGCGGCTCGATGGCCAGCACGCGGCCGGACGTGGGAGCGTGGACTGCGACAGAAATCCGGCCGTCGGCATCGGCAATGCGCTGGTGGGCCAGCACGCTGGCACCGACATGCACGCAGGGCTTGGCCGGGTTGCCGATGCTCTGGTTCAGCGGGACGACCAGCAACGGCGGGATGCCGGCTTGCCGCAGCGGCACATGGCAGGATTCGGCCTTGTGTTCGGGCGGGTGGACGCCGCCATGAAAGGAATACAGCGTTCTCATGCAGTGGGCGCGTCAGGATTCATGACCTTGAGTGCGTAAACCGGGTATTGCCATTTCCAGTTTTGCACAGTGGTCGGGATGGGTTCCATGCGGATGCAGTCGACCGGGCAAGGCTCAAGGCACAGCTCGCAGCCAGTGCATTCGCTACTGAGGATGGTGTGCATCTGCTTGGCTGATCCGAGGATGGCATCAACCGGGCAGGCCTGGATGCACAGGGTGCAGCCGATGCAGGTGGTTTCGTCAATGACTGCCACCGATCTGGGTTTGGGCTGGGCCATGCCTTCAGCAAACGGCTTGAATTCCACGCCCAGCAGGTCGGCGAGCTTGCGGATGCCGTCTTCGCCGCCCGGCGGACACAGGTTGATGTCTGCTTCACCTCCGGCAATCGCAGTGGCGTAGGGCTTGCAGCCGGGAAAACCGCACTGGCCGCATTGCGTTTGCGGCAGGACGGCATCGATCTTGTCGACCAGTGGATCGCCTTCCACGCGAAAGCGTACCGATGCGGCGCCAAGGATGGCGCCCAGCACCAAGGCCAGTCCGGCCATGACGGCGACGGCAATCAGGAAGCCGCTCATTTCACCAGCCCCCCGAAACCCATGAACGCCAGGCTCATCAGGCCGGCGGTGACAAAGGCAATGGCCGAACCGCGGAACGGTGCGGGTACGTCGGCACCTTCAAGCCGTTCGCGCAGGGCAGCAAACAGGATCAGGATCAGGCTGAAACCGATGGCGCTGCCAAAGCCGAATACCAGTGATTCGGCAAAGCTGTGCCTTTCCTGCACGTTGAGCAGCGGGACACCAAGCACGGCGCAGTTGGTGGTGATCAGGGGCAGGTAAATACCTAATACCTGGTACAGCACCGGGCTGGTTTTCTGGATCACCAGTTCGGTGAACTGCACGATGGCGGCAATGACGACAATGAAGGCCAGGGTGCGCAGGTAGTCGACCCCGGCGGCGACCAGCAGCTCGTTGATCAGGTGGCTGGTGCCGGAGGCAAGGGTCAGGACAAAGGTCGTTGCCGCGCCCATGCCGATGGCGGCCTCCAGCTTTTTGGAGACTCCCATGAACGGGCACAGGCCGAGGATGCGCACCAGCACGACGTTGTTGACGAGCACTGTCGCGACCAGAATCAGCAGGTAATGACCAAAATCCATGACGTAAGCGCGCAGGTTGGCAAAGCGGCAAATTATGCGTGGATCGCCAGAGCGGGACAAGCCGCCGGGCCGGGCGTGCCGGATTGCGGTCAGGAAGGCCGGGCGGAGCGCAAACGAAAAAACCGCAGCCATTGCTGGCTGCGGCTGTCTCCTCCACCCTTGTTGTGTCAAATCATACGGGTGGTCTGGTCAGGCAATTTCCTGAAGCTGGTCAAGAATCTGCGGGTTTTCCAGCGTCGAGGTGTCCTGGGTGATTTCCTCGCCCTTGGCGATCGAGCGCAACAGGCGGCGCATGATCTTGCCTGAACGGGTCTTGGGCAGGTTTTCGCCAAAGCGGATGTCGTCAGGCTGGGCAATCTTGCCGATTTCATGTGCTACCCAGCTCTTGAGCTCGGCGGCAACCTTCTTGGCTTCGTCGCCTTCCGGGCGGATACCCTTGAGCACCACGAAGGCCACCACGGCTTCACCCTTCACATCGTGCGGCTTGCCGACGACGGCCGCTTCGGCGACCAGCGGGTTGGCAACCAGTGCCGATTCGATTTCCATGGTGCCCAGACGGTGGCCGGATACGTTCAGCACGTCGTCGATGCGGCCCATGATCCAGAAGTAGCCGTTTTCGTCGCGGTTGGCCGAGTCGCCTGCCAGGTAATACTGACCGTTGAACTCTTCTGGGAAGTAGGTTTTCTTGAAGCGGTCCGGGTCGTTCCAGATGGTGCGGACCAGGCTCGGGAACGGCTGCTTGATGACGAGAAAGCCGCCGCGTCCCGGTTCGACCTGGGCACCGGATTCGTCAACGATGTCGGCCATGATGCCCGGCAGCGGCAGGGTGCAGCTGCCGGGCTTGGTGGCGACGGCACCCGGCATCGGGGCAATCATGGCCGAGCCGGTTTCGGTCTGCCACCAGGTATCCACGATCGGGCAGCGGCCGCCACCGACCACTTCGTAGTACCACATCCACGCTTCCGGGTTGATCGGCTCGCCCACCGTGCCGAGGACGCGCAGGCTGGAGAGGTCGAACTGCTTGGGCAGATCGGCGCCGAGCTTGATCAGCGAGCGGATGGCCGTCGGGGCCGTATAGAAAATGTTGACCTTGTGCTGCTCGATCATGCGCCAGAAACGGCCGGCATCCGGATAGGTGGGGATGCCTTCGAACACGACCTGGGTAGCCCCCATGGCCAGCGGGCCGTAGCAGATGTAGGAGTGCCCGGTAATCCAGCCCACGTCGGCCGTGCACCAGTAAACGTCGTTCGGCTTGTAGTCAAAGGCCCAGCGGAAGCTGTTGGCAGCGCCGAGCAGGTAGCCGGCCGAACTGTGCTGGATGCCCTTGGGTTTGCCGGTGGAGCCGGATGTGTAGAGGATGAACAGCGGATCTTCGGCATTCATCCATTCCGGTTCGCATTCCAGCGGCTTGCCGTCGACCAGCGCGTCCCAGGTGATGTCCCTAGCGCCCATGGTGCACGGGGTATCAGTGCGCTGGAGCACCACCACTTTTTCGATGCTGTCGCAGCCCTCCATGGCCAGTGCTTCGTCCACGGTGGCCTTGAGCGGAACGAGCTTCCCGCCGCGCACGCTTTCATTGGCGGTGATCACGACCTTGGCAGCGGCATCCTGGATACGGTCGCGCAGGGCGCCGGCAGAAAAGCCGCCGAATACGACCGAGTGGATGGCACCGATACGGGCGCAGGCCTGCATGGCGACGATGGCCTGCGGCACCATCGGCATGTAGATCACGACGCGGTCGCCCTTGCCGACGCCAAGACTCTTGAGGCCGTTGGCAAACTGGCATACCTGCTCGTACAGCGAGCGGTAGCTGATCGGGGTGACCTGGCCGTCATCGGTTTCATAAATGATGGCGGTCTTGCTGGCGTTGTGCTCCAGGTGCCGGTCAAGGCAGTTGTAGGACACGTTGAGCTGGCCGTCGGCAAACCACTTGAAGAACGGTGCCTGGGAGCCGTCGAATACCTGGGTAAACGGTTTTTTCCAGCTCAGCAGTTCGCGTGCCAGATCGCCCCAGAAACCTTCGTAATCGGCATTGGCTTTTTCGCACAAGTCGTTGTAAGCCTGCATGCCGGAAACAGTGGCGTGCTGGCGGAAGGCTTCGCTCGGCGGGAAGCTGCGGGTTTCCTTGAGGACGGACTCGATGGTGGACATTGCCTTTTCTCCCATAGTCATCGTGAAGCCGCTAGCCGCGGCAGGCTGGATGGTGATCCTGTGATCAGTCGGCTCGTAATGAACCGGCTCATGACAGGTCGCCGGAATTTCCCCGCCGCCGTTGCGGCGGGGAAAAGTGGCAGAGATTAGTGCTTGGAAGCCGAAGCTGCCCCGATGCCGGTCATGGAACGTACGAATTGACCGTCAAATTTGGCACGTTCTTCGATGGCGGAGCGCGATTTGTCCATCACCGAGAACAGCCAGGTGGCGACAAAAGCGATCGTCATGGAGAAGATGGCCGGATTCTTGTACGGGAAGAGTTCCGAGCCTTTTGCGTGACCCAGTACATCCACCCACACGGTCGGGCCGAGCACGATCAGGGCGACTGCCGAAATCAGGCCAAGGTAGCCACCGATGACGGCACCGCGGGTCGACAGGCCTTTCCAGAACATGGCAAGGAACAGCACCGGGAAGTTGGCCGAAGCCGCAATCGAGAAGGCAAGGCCGACCATGAAGGCGATGTTCTGCTTTTCGAAGGCGATACCCAGCACGATGGCGATGATGCCGAGGGCGAGCGTGGTCAGCTTGGAGACGCGCATTTCATCCGCTTCGACAGCCTTGCCTTTCTTGATGACCGAGGCGTAGATATCGTGCGATACCGCCGAGGCACCCGAGAGGGCCAGACCGGCCACCACGGCCAGAATCGTGGCGAAGGCAACTGCCGAGATGAAGCCGAGGAACAGGTTGCCACCTACGGCGTTGGCCAGGTGTATGGCCACCATGTTGTCGCCGCCGATGATCTTGCCATCCGGAGTCAGGAACTGCGGGTTGGTGCCGACAAGGAAGATGGCGCCAAAGCCGATCACAAAGGTCAGGATGTAGAAGTATCCGATGAAGCCCGTGGCGAAAAACACCGACTTGCGGGCTTCCTTGGCGTTTCCGACGGTAAAGAAGCGCATCAGGATGTGCGGGAGACCGGCAGTACCGAACATCAGGGCAAGACCCAGCGATACGGCGTCAATCGGGTTGGACACCAGTTGCCCCGGCTCCATGATGGCCATGTGTTTGTCGTGAACCTCGACGGCTTTGGCAAACATGGCCTCCGGGCTGAATCCGACCGAAGCCAGCACCATGAGGGCCATGAACGAGGCGCCAGCCAGCAGGATGACAGCCTTGATGATCTGCACCCAGGTGGTGGCCAGCATGCCGCCGAACATCACGTACATCACCATCAGCACACCGACCAGCACCACGGCATACATGTAGTCGAGGCCGAACAGCAGCTGGATCAGTTTGCCGGCACCGACCATCTGGGCGATCAGGTAGAGTGCGACCACGACCAGTGTGCCGGTTGCTGCCAAGAGGCGGACCGGGGTGGCGCTGAGGCGATAGGAGATCACGTCGGCAAAGGTGAACTTGCCGAGGTTACGCAGGCGTTCGGCGATCAGGAACAGGATCACCGGCCAGCCGACCAGAAAGCCGATCGAGTAGATCAGGCCGTCGTAGCCTTTGGAGAACACCATGGCCGAGATCCCGAGAAAGGATGCTGCGGACATGTAGTCACCTGCAATGGCAAGACCGTTCTGGAAGCCGGTAATACCGCCACCGGCAGTGTAAAAGTCGGAGGCGGACTTGGTACGGCGGGCGGCCCAGTAGGTGATGAACAGGGTAAAGCCCACAAACAGGAAGAACATCACAATGGCCGGGATGTTGATCGGGGCTTTTTTGACTTCGCCCTCGATCGCACCTGCAGCCATTGCGGCGTAGGGGAGCAGCGCAAGTGCCGCTCCGCCCAGTGCGGTTAGCCATTTCTTGCTCATGCCTTGGCCTCTTCGATCACTTGTTGGTTGAGTTGGTCGAACTCGGTGTTCGCTTTGCGAACGTAAATGCCGGTCAGTACAAAAGCCGAGACGATGATTGCTACCCCGACCGGGATGCCGAGTGTGATCACGCCATCGCCGATGCGGGTGCCGAGGGAATGGGGAGCGAAAGCGAGCACCAGGACAAAGCCGTAGTAGATTGCCAACATTACGATTGACAAAGTCCAGCCCAGGCTTGTTTTCTTGTGCACGAGTTCGGCGAACTTCGGGTTTTGTTGCACCCGTTTTAATACGTCGTCGTTCATGGTTTCCTCCTGTGTATCGCAGGCCGGTGCCGGTCTGCTTGGGGAAATCTACGTTGACGCAAACGTAATGCTCCAATCGCAATTTTTGATGCGGAAAATCAGTCTGACTGATGATGCAATGCAAAAATTCATTAAAAACATGTGCTTGCATTCATTGTTTTGCTGTCTGACAAAATTTTGATGTGGTGTAAATGCTCTACAAATCCGGTGTCAAATATCCGGGCAGCTTTTACAATCGGTTGTAAATACGAGGGGAAAACAGAATGGAAATCTACCAGCTGCGCACGTTTGTCACGGTCGCCCAGCAGGGGCACCTGACGCAGGCGGCCGAGCTGTTGCACCTGAGCCAGCCGGCGGTAACGGCGCAAATCAAGGCGCTGGAAGAAGATGTCGGCATGCCGTTGTTCGAGCGCAGTGCCAGCGGTATCCGTCTGACCCGGCTGGGAGAGGATCTGCTGCCGCGGGCGCAGGACATCCTGTCGGCCAGCCGCGACATGCTCAATCATGCCAAATCACTTAAAGGACAGTTTGCCGGCAGGATCGTGATTGGAACGATTACTACGCCGGAAATCGTGCATATCGGGCCATGGGTCGCTTCATTGATCAACCGCTATCCCCTGATCGATATCCAGATCCGTCATGGCGTGACCGGTGAGATTCTCAACCAGGTCCGCAAGAAGGAAATCGATGTCGGGTTCTATTTGGGCAAGAACCATTACGTAAACGTCAATTCTGTCAAGCTGAAGGAAATCCCGATGCGGATTGTCGTGCCGATTGCGTGGCGTGACCGGGTGGAGGCCGGCGGCATCAAGGAGCTCGGCAAGCTGCCCTGGCTTGGCATGTCGCAGCATTCCAGCTTCAGTAAGCTGACCAGCGAACTGTGGCGGGAACTGAACATCGCCCCCAAACGCATCTGTGACATTGACCATGTTCCGGTCATGGAGGCGCTGGTGTGTTGCGGGATCGGCATCGTGCTGATGCGTGAGGATGATGCCTTGCGCTGCGAGGCGGCCGGCCGTGTGTATGTGGTACCGGACGTGGTCAAGCAGGCGGAGTTGCAGTTCATTTATCCGGCTGAACGGGCCGGAGATGCGATCATCAATATCCTGCTGTCCGAGTTGCAGGCGGAGTGGCGCGTTCCTGTTGCGGAAGACCCATCCGGGTCACACTGAGGCCAGTAGCGCCTAGCCGGCCCGGCTTCCGGTATCCGTTTGCAGGTCATGTAACGGGTCCAGTGCCAGGTGGACGCCGCTCTGGTCAATCCACAGTCCGCCGGTCTGGCCGGGGCGCCAGTCCGGTAAGACCCAGCGCTCGGCTTGCATGCCGTTGGTGAGTACATGCCGGTGATGGTCGGGGCGGTGGGTGTGTCCGTGTATCAGCGTACTGCCGGCATGCTCGGACAACCACCGGTTAACCTCATCGGCATTGGCATCCATGATGTAAAGAGGCTTGTCGTTCTTGGCCATCCGGCTTTGCTGGCGCAGGCGCTGCCCAATGCGCTGGCGCAAGGCCAGTGGCAGGTGCCGGAGCAGCCACTGCCGCCACGGCTGCCGGATTGTCCGGCGAAAGCGCTGATAGGCAATATCATCAGTGCACAGCAGGTCTCCGTGACTCAGAAGATAGCGGTGACCGTGGAGTTCAACCAGGCTCGGGTCAGTCAGCAAGGTTGCCCCGCTTTCCCGGGCGAAGCGCGGGCCCAGCAGAAAATCACGATTGCCGTGCATGACGTAAACCGGGGTGCTGGTTGCAAACCGGTGCAATGCACTGATGATGCTGCGCGGGAAAGGTGCCGGGTCGTCGTCACCCAGCCAGACCTCGAAAATGTCACCCAGCAAGTAAAGCGCATCGATCCGGCCGGCAGCTGCATTCAACAGATTCAGGAAGGTCTCGTTGAATGCAGGGGTATCGGCAGAGAGATGCAGGTCGGCAAGGATCAGGGTGGCCACGATGACTCGGCATGAAAAAGCCGCCGGCAGGGCCGGCGGCAGATGACGGGGCAGAATCAGATGATTTCTGCTTTTTCGATGATGACATCTTCCATCGGTACATCCTGGTGCATGCCGCGACGGCCGGTTTTTACCGTCTTGATGTTGTCGATCACTTCGCGGCCTTCCACCACTTCACCGAATACGCAATAGCCGAATCCTTGCGCATCCGCACTCTTGAAGTCGAGGAAATCGTTGTCCACCACGTTGATGAAGAACTGGGCGCTGGCCGAGTGCGGTGCCATCGTACGTGCCATGGCGACCGTGTAGGCTTTGTTGGAAAGGCCGTTGCCAGCTTCGTTTTCGATCGTGTCGCGGGTCGGTTTCTGGATCATGCCCGGGGCGAAGCCGCCGCCCTGGATCATGAAGCCATTGATGACACGATGGAAAACCGTACCGTCGTAATGGCCGTCACGTACGTACTGTTCGAAGTTGGCGACGGTTTTCGGAGCCTTGTCTGCAAACAGTTGCAGGGTGATGGTGCCGAAATTGGTGGTGAACTTGATCATGAAATTCTCGCAATCGGAAACGGAAGCAAAACGCAGTCTGGTCTAGTTGGGGAGCAGGGTGGCTTTTTCAATGACGACCGGTGTAACGGGCACATCCTGGTGCATGCCGCGATTGGCAGTCTTGGTTTTGGCGATGCGGTTGACGACATCCATGCCGCGTGTCACCCGGCCAAATACGGCGTAGCCCCAGCCTTGACCGGTCGGGGCGCGATAATTGAGGAAATTGTTGTCAGCCACATTGATGAAGAACTGGGCACTGGCCGAATGCGGATCAGACGTACGGGCCATGGCGATGGTGCCAGGTTCGTTTTTCAGTCCGTTACCGGCTTCGTTGGGAATGGGGGCACGGGTGGGCTTTTCATTGAGCTGGCTGTCCATGCCGCCGCCCTGGATCATGAAACCGTCGATGACCCGGTGAAAGACGGTGCCGTTATAGTGGCCGTCCTTGACGTACTGAGTAAAGTTGGCAACCGTCTTGGGGGCTTTCTCCGGGTACAGCTCCAGAACGATATTGCCCTGGTTGGTCTTGAATTCCACTTGTGGATTGGCGGCCAGCACCAAAGGTGTGAACAGGCTGAAAGCCAGGCAGGCAAAGGTTTTCTTCATGAGAGGGACCCGGTTTATACTCTGGCCCGATTTTAGCACAGGCCGATTTTTCCGATGTCGCCGCTCCTGCAAACGATTCTGCTTCTGATCCTGTCAAACTGCTTCATGACCTTCGCGTGGTACGGCCATCTGAAAAACCTGTCCGCTTCGCCATGGTATGTCGCAGCCATGATCAGCTGGGGCATCGCCTTGTTCGAATACATGCTGCAGGTTCCCGCCAACCGGATCGGAGTCCAGAGCCTGACGCTGTCGCAGCTGAAAATCATCCAGGAGGTGATCTCGCTGTCGGTGTTCGTGCCGTTTGTGGTGTTTTACATGCAGCAGCCCTTCAAGTGGGACTACCTGTGGGCTGCGTTGTGCATGGTGGGAGCGGTGTACTTCATGTTTCGCAGTTAGGCGCTATTGCCTGAGTGCCTGAAGCGGGCGGGTCAGCTGTTCCTTGAGTGCCTGCTGCTTTTCGCTTTCGGTCTTCTTGTCCTTGATCATGGCATTGAAGTCCAGTGCGTAGGTCGGGCTGGCCATGGCGCCGGTGATCTTGATCGGCACGTTCATGTCCTTCAGGCGCGGAAACTCGCGTGCATTGGCGCGCACATCGAGCGAGTAGTCGATGATGTTGCGGCCGATGTCGATCTTGCCTCCGCCAGCCAGATCAATCAGCGGCGAGGTGAGCTTGAGGTTCTGGTTGCGGCCTACGCCGGACTCAAAGGCAAACGTGGCTGACAGGTTCTGGAACGGGGTTTTTTGCTGGGTATCACTGGTGTAGGTGCGCGTACCCCACTGCGACAGCTCCGCAGGCAGGTTTTTCAGGGCCTCGACAAGGTTGATGCCCGTCAGCGCGCCGCGTTGCAGGCCGATTTCCAGTGTGCCGCTCATGGTCTGCCGCCATTCGTCAAAAGTGCGTCCTTGGGCGCTGAGCGTGGCGTGGCCATTGCCGCTGCCTTCGATCCGGCTGAAGTCGAAGAGGTCGATCAGCAGGGGCTGGATGTTCATGTGGTGGATTGACTGGTTGATGCTGAGGGTGGGTACCTGATCATTGCTGATTTTGGCCGAGCCCTCGAGCTGTCCTTGGTAAATGGCTGCGCTGAGGCGCGGAATGTCGATGCCGTCGCGGTTGGCGGTGATGTCTGCGTCGATTTGCTGGGCTGTCATGCGGCCGACACGCAGCTCGCCAATGACGAAACGGCCGCTGAAATCCTGTCGGGCAAGCCAGCCAAGGCTGATTTTCTGGCGCGAGCTGAGCAACGGGGCCAGCGGGCCGTTCGGTTCCGGCAGATAGCGGTTCAGGTCGAGGCGGGCCAAGGCTAGGGATGCGGTACGCCTGGGTTTGAGAAATCCTGCCTGGTGACCGCTGAAGCTCAGCTCGGCTCCGTCGAACAGTCCTGCCAGGGTAGTGTCCAGGGTGCTGTTGTCGAGAGAGAGGTCGACCGTGCCGGTCAGCTGGCTCTGGAGCGCTCCGCGTGGCAGGAAGGGCGTGGTGATGAGTGCCTGGATTTTGGCTGGTTGGGCCCGGAGCAGGTGATCGGTGGTCAGCTCAAGCGGAGACTCAAAATCAAGGGTCAGGGCATGGGGGCCGGAACTCTGGATGTAATTGCCACGTGCCAGGGCTGTGCTGGCGTGTTGACCGGTCAGGATAAACTGACTGGCTGTGCCGTGCAGGCTGTGTTTCCCTTCGCTGACGACGAGGTTTCCATCGTATTGCAGTGAGGGGGCCTTGACACCGTCCTGGCTGATTTCCAGCGAAGGAGCAGTGAGGGTCAGCCCGGCTTCCGGTGAGGTGGTCTTGAGCGTGAAGCCGACCTTGTCTGCTGCAATCAGGCTTTTGGCCAGGTTGATGTGGGTGTTTGCTGTCAGTTGCGCCTGGAATGACTGGACTGCCGGCAATTTGCCCGTGGTCTGCAGGCGCAGGCCCGCCAGTTCGATCTGGTCGTCAGCAATCCGGATCGGGGTTTCGCCTTCGACAGGGAAGCGGTATTTGCCCCATTCCGTTATCGCGGAAAATTCGATATCGCCATCGGATTGCAGGTCGGTAGCATCAATACGCAGGGCCGACAGTCCGAGCCGGGCTTGCTGTGCGATGTCACGCAAAGCCAGGGTGCCATCGTAAAGTTCCAGCCGGTCAAGACGGACGTCAACCTCTTGATCCGGTTGTGGCTGTAGCAGATCGGCAATATTGAGGCTGCCATCGGCTTGCCGGGTGATGGTTGCGTCCAGACCGGTCAGTCGCAGGCGCTCAATGGTGTAGTGTTTCTGTAACAGGGGGAACCAGGCAAAGCGCAATTCAATGCGCCGCATGCGGGCAAAAGGAGAGGTGCCGTCTGCCTCGGTCAGGGTGACGTCATTGGCCGCAATACCGGGCTTGGGCCAGAACACCGGGGAAATGCTGCCATTGACGTGCAGTATGCGCCCGTGTGCGGAAAAGGCCGCTTCCAGTTTCTGGCGAGCTGAATGACTGTCAAATTGCCAGTACAGCAGGGACAGGAATGCGGCCATGAGCACCGCAACTGATGCCATGCCGAAAACTGCAAATTGAAGCCAGAATCGACCGGAGTTGAATTTCATCGGGGTCGTCCACGTGTTTGGAAGAACCGCTGCAGGCCGGAGGCTGGAAACATGAATCGGCCATTGCCGATGGTGACTGGAGCGGGTGAAGGGAATCACTTATGACAGCCAACCCTTTGATTAATAAAGGATTTTTCTGGTTACCCAGACCAGAAATTGCCTATCAGTATACCACCTCAACCCTCTTGACGAAAGGCGAGCTTCCAACGCCTTCCGCTGGCGGCTACCGACAGCCACGGCGATCAGGAAGCGACCGATTTTGCGATCTGCAGCGCCCTTCGCTCGAGTCGCTCGGAAACCGAGTTCGCTTGCCCCTGGGGCCTATGCAGGTGCGTCACGATCTCGTAGGGGCTGTCGTCCAGGGGGCGCATGCTAACTCCCCATCCATGGGCGTGCTTGATGCGCGATTGCGCGGATAGCCCGACACCGTAGCCGGCAGAAACCCATAGCGCCATCATCTCGAACGACGTCACGTACTGAGGTTTTTGCGGGTCGGCAGGCGGGCGCGAGAGCAGCCGATGATCCAGCGAAGAACACGTCTCAGCCCTCCAGCGAAAAATCGGGTAGTCCTGTAGATCGGCGATGGTGAGCGATGCCTGATCCAGCAATGGAAACCGCAGCGGCATCGCAACGGCCATGTGCTCATTCCACA
>JAGPIM010000070.1 GCA_018055005.1 Laribacter sp. | reverse complement strand
TAGGCCAGCCCGCCGACTTCGGAGAGTTCGTTGGTGCTTTCCAGCCGTTCGGATACGGTAATCACGTCGGCCGGGCGGCCACCGTCGATCAGCTTGGCAATGGCCCGCCAGATCAGGCGGTGGTCGTAGCGATAGAAATCCCCTTCGCCAATCAGGTCGGCGATCTTTTCCCATGCGTGATTGTCGAGCAGCAGGCCGCCAAGCACCGACTGTTCTGCCTCGGCAGAATGCGGTGGTACCCGCAGCCCGGTCAGGGGCTCGGCATCGGATGGTGCGGGGAGATCATCGTATTCGGACATGGCAGACTTCACTGGCAGCTGGGGCGTGGCGCCCGCTTCGGGGGATGGATTCTAGAACCTCTTGCCGGTCTGGTCACGGGGTTGCCGTTTGCGCCGGCAACTCGTCCCCATGGGCGGTCTGTCTTTTGCTACAATGCGCGCCCTGCCCGTCCTGAAGCATTCTCAACGCATCATGTGATGCGGAAATGCTCCCGTATTTTGCCGGCGTGGTGGAATTGGTATACACAGCAGACTTAAAATCTGCCGCCAACAGGCTTACCGGTTCGAGTCCGGTCGCCGGCACCATCAAACAGTTCGTAGCAGTTCGTATTAGCCTGCCAAGCCCCGTAAAACCTAGTGTTTACGGGGTTTTTGCTTCCATGGCGGTTCGGGCTGGTCCGCACAAAGCCGACAGGATTTGATGGTATCTTTGATGGTATCTCCCGGTTCTATTTCGCAGATACCATCAACCGGGTGTCACACGGTCGGGTTCTTAAGCAGAACGAATCTGAAAATTAGTAAATATATACGACCTATCATGCTTGGTATTCAGGGTCGGTTTTACGCGTGTGTTTTCCTACCCCCTCAAAAATGCGTTGTGACAGTTGTGACATTGTGACAATGTTGATTTTTATAGTGTTTTTCTGAGATACGTCATGTGACATGACCTAATTTGTCACAGTGACAAACCCGGTTTTTGGCTGTTTTGACGCAAAAAACAAAGCATTAGCATTCACTGATGCGGGGGGAGGGGCCAGGTTGTCATAAGGTCTGAAAAATTTACTTGTTGCAGGGAAAACCATGAGATTTCAGCCGCCGCTTACCCAGCTCGCCATCAAGAATCTGAAACCGCAAGACAAGCCCTACAAGAAATCGGACGGTGACGGCCTGTATCTGCTGGTCAACCCGAACGGTTCCAAATACTGGCGGATGAACTACCGCATCAACGGCAAACAGAAAACCCTTGCCATCGGGGTCTATTGCCAGTTCGCCCTGGTGGATGACAAAGGCAAGGCATGGTCAGGGCAAGTCATCATGTCACTGGCTGATGCGCGTCTGCACTGTGATGCGGCCCGCGCCCTGCTGGCCAAAGGCATCGACCCATCCGAAACCAAACAGGAAGCCAAAAAGGCAGCGGACGGATTGAGTCCTGGCAGCTTTTCCTACGTTGCACGGGAATGGCATGCCAAGATGGCAAACAAGTGGGTGCCATCGCATGCGGCAAACGTGCTAGGCCGGCTGGAGCGTTACATCTTTCCGGACATTGGGCACATGCCCTTTGCCGAAATCCGGACCAAGCACATGCTGCTGGCGCTTCGCAAGGTTGAAGCCAAAAACATCCTTGATGTCACAAGCCGGCTTCGCCAGTATCTCAAGCAGATTGGCCGCTATGCCGTCCAGACGGGACGGATTGACTTCAACCCCGGCAATGATCTGGATGGCGCACTGCAAACCCGCCGCACGGTTCACCGGCCTGCCCTCTCCCTCAACCGCTTGCCCGAACTGCTGGAAAGAATCGATGCCGCCAAGCTGCGCCCGCTCACCCGCGCCGCCATCAGCCTGACCCTGCTGACCTTTGTCCGCTCAAGTGAATTGCGCTTTGCCCGCTGGGAGGAAATCGACTTTGACCGGGCCGTATGGCTGATACCGGGCGAGCGGGAAGCCTTGCCAGGGGTCAGGTTTTCCTCACGCGGGGCCAAGATGCGGACCCCGCATCTGGTTCCCCTCTGTCCGCAGGCATTGGCCTTGTTCCGTGAAGTGCATGCCATTACAGGCCGGTTTGACCTGGTGTTTGCCGGCGACCATGACCCCTATAAGCCCATGTCGGAATCCACCGTCAATGTTGCGCTCAAGCGCATGGGTTACGACACCAAAACTGAAGTGTGCGGACACGGGTTCCGTGCCATGGCCTGCTCGGCACTGAGCGAATCCGGGCAATTCAGTATCGAGGCCATCGAACGCCAGATGAGCCATCAGGAGCGGGACAGCGTTCGGGCCGCCTATACCCACAAGGCAGAATTCCTGACCGAGCGCCGGGACATGATGGGCTGGTGGGCGGATTTTCTGGATGCCCAGCGCGCAGGCACCTATATCGAGCCGCTGGAATTCAAGCGGGGCGAAAGCAACGTCATTCCATTCAGGCGCACTACGACCGCCTAAGCGGGGCTATGCCGAAAGCCAGCCGGCAATATAACTGCCTAACGGACTGGCTTGAACCATCCCCATGCTGCTCCGGCCAGCCCGGCCGATACAGTCATGGCTGGTAGCAGCCACCAAGGCGACCCGCCGAAAATGGTTACAAGCCATAGTGCGGCAAATGTGACCGCACAAATCATCGCTTTCAGCAATGCAAAAATCATGTCGTTGGTGCCCAAATAGTCATCGTCTGATGGCAAGTTTACGGGTGACATCATTGTATCTGTCATGCAGAAAATGAGTTTCAGCATTCTGGCCAGGTTGGAACCTGCCCATTTCCCCCTGCCTGCAACCGCTATCGCTGGGGCGCGAGCGCCAGCCGTGACGGCAGTTTTGCTTGTGTCGAACGGTTAAGAACTACGTCTATCCGCAATGGCATAATCATCCATGCTGCGCCTAGCCTTTGGCCGGGCGAAAAGCGGGATACCTTCACCCGCCTGGCGCAGTCTCTGTTTTGAAGGGTTTTCGTTGAAGGGCGTGGCAATGGATATTATCCATACGTATTCAAAAGGCGGATGGGCTAGTATTAACGAAATATCAGAAATGATTGCCGACAAGATAAGTGGTAGCAATGTCAGATTAAAAGAATATGTAATTGGCCTAATTGAGGATATGGATTCAGGCCCAGAGCGTGCGCTTGCATTTAATGAATACGTTTCACTTTTGAATAAGCACGTTGAAGAAAATGGTATATATTCTTGTTACTATAAAAAAATTATAAATGAAATAGATTTTCAGCTTCAGCAAAAACATGATCGTATGATTGATGAAGATTTAATCTCGCCATGTTCTGAGTCATGTATATTTTCAGATGAAGATAGAGGTATAAGAATTGCAAATGACTGGCGTAAGTCAATTAATGAGGCAGCCATTGATAACAAATGGCACGTGAGGGATAGCTTTTATCTTGCACCTCATGTACAGAAAAACTCAGAATATCTCTCTGTTTGCCATGTAAAAGTAGGTGAAGTCATCAAGTGGCTTGATAGTGTTTTGCGTGACAGCGATATCGTATCCTATATGAATGACTCTCTTATTGAAACTGCAAGGGCACACTCTGATTTTCTTGTTATTGATGAGCATACCGTTAATTATCCTTGCTCTGACCATAGTCACAAAAATTACGCGGTTGAACTGGCCGCAGCGAATGATGCATGGGAACATATTTTTAATGGCGGCTTTCAATTGAAGCCCGGTAAATCTATCAAATCCATAGTCAAAGAGTGGCTAGCGAAGAACTATCCTGAAATTTATTCAGATAGTGCTCGTGAGCGTATAGCGGCAGTTGTGATTCCTGCACGTTTTAAGAAGGGTGGTGCACCGGCACGCTAAAAATAACCTATATGGTATTAAACCGCATGATTATTAAAGGTTTTTTTGTAACCTTACCTGGGTTTTCCGGGAACCTCCACTCTGTTCAATCAATACGTTGAGTCATTTAATTCGTCCTGCCATGCACCCGCATGGTATCGAACTCGGCAGAACCCATCGGTCCAAACAACCGTATCCGGAGCCTGCCAAACACAAGGACGAATTCATGCAAGCCACAATCAACACCACACCAAACAGCCGGGCGCAGCGACGGATATCAGTTGTCCCTCAGCTTCCTGTCTGGATGATGCGCCTTCCTGATGTGGTGCGAGCCACGGGATTGAGTAAAACGACGCTTTACGCTCGTATCAAGGAAGGCAGTTTTCCAGCCTCTGTTCCTTTGGGTGGTAAAGCTGTTGGATGGCCTTCTGACCAAGTTGAAGCGTGGATAGCTGATTTGCTGGCGTCCGCTGCTGAAAAGGGGGCATGACATGCATGCCGGCAATCATTCCACACACCCCCATTATCCTGACGGCCAAGGGCGCGACACAGGTCCGGCTAACCATCGAAAAGCATGCGGCCCATGTGCGGCCCGCTTGCATCTGGACGAACTGGCGTTAACCCGTGAGTTGGCCGATTTGCACCGGCAAGGGCTTGATGTTTCCGGGCGTATCGCCATCAGCATCGACAAGAATACGGCTGCGGTCATGAGGCTTGCGGATGTGATCGAACGTCATGGGTCGTGCTGTGGCGCTGCGGATGGCCAAGCCATGAGGCATTGTCCGGCTTGTATGGCGCAAGCAGGCGGGCAAACCCCATGTGTCACCCAGTCATGTGAGTGAGATGGGGTGATTCCATGGCACAAATCGTATGTTTCCTGCGCCAGCAGGCTGCCGAGTATCTGGGCCTGTCTGAAAATACCCTTGCCCAGTTCGCCAGCCAGGGCGGTGGCCCGGTTTATTTCCGGGTCGGTCGCCGGGTGATGTATCGCCAGCAAGACCTTGATTCCTGGCTGGCCAGCCGTCGCCAAACTAGCTGTCGTTCAAAACTCAGCGCCAGCAAGGGGTTCGCATGAATGCCAGACTGGTCAAAGCCGAGTTTGATGGTAGCCCGATGCAGTTCAACCATGACGGCTGGTTTAACGCGACGCTGGCTGCTGAGCGGTTCGGTAAATCTCCGCGCGACTGGCTACGCCTGCCAAGCACGATTGAATACCTTGCGGCCATCAACGAGGCAGAAAATTCAAATGTGGGAAAATCTCACATTTGGGTTCGTTCCAAGCGTGGCAACGCTGGTGGCACATGGTTGCATCCCAAGTTGGCCGTCATGTTCGCCCGCTGGCTGGATGTTCGCTTTGCCATCTGGTGTGACACGCAGATTGACAGCCTCATTCGCGGCACTGGCGACGGCTGGGAAGCAATCCGGGCTGGTGCGGCCCATCAGCATAGTGCCTTGTGCGATATGGTCCGCCTGACCCGGCAGGCCATCGGCAAGACCACACAGCCGCACCACTACGCCAACGAAGCCCGCCTGATTAACCTGGCCCTGACCGGCAGCGCCTCCCCGGTAGACCGTAGCAGTCTGAGCAAACCAGAACTGCGCCTGCTGGAACTGATCGAGCGGCAGGACATGGTGTTGATGGGCATGGGGCAGCCCTACGAGCAGCGCAAGGCCAAACTGCTGGCCTTTGCCGCAGCCGAGCGCCAGCGCCTGCCAGCCCTTCGCTCGCCCATGAAAAACGCCTGACGGGACGGCAATCCCGGTCAGGCGTAAGTAAACCAATCACCGACGCATCGTAGCACGCCTTGTCAGTGCTGCTAAGTCTGCCCACACCTGGGCGGCTCGCCTGCGCCCGCAAGCCGGCCACGATGCGCCAGAAAGACGATTTATGTTGTCTGGAAAAACACTTTGGCTTGAATCGCTGGCACTTGCGCCAGCCATCCCCTATCGCCATAATCCGACCGTCGCCGGGAAACCGGCGGAAGTGCTGGCAAAATCCAGCGCCGGGCGTGAGAACCCGAACACGAAGGCGGACAGCCGCCACAACGCGGCCTTTTTTACGTCCGTTCCACGCCATTGGTACGCCCCGTTTATGGTGGGCCGTGGCGGGGCAGCCGCGAGGCTGGCCGGTTCCTTTGTGCCGGTTTCTCACCCCCGCTACGCGCCTGCCACCCCCGCCGTGAGAAGCGATTGGCAGGCCCATCCCTACACAAAGGAGGCCACCATGCCTAGCTTCGCCCTGCGCGTTGTTCGCGCCCTGTTTGCACGTCGTTCCCTTGCTGTTTCCATCATCCGCCCTGCTGTTGATCTGGCCGAGGCCCGCCGCATGGCTGCCGATCTGATCGCACAGGATCGCCGCTGTTCGGTGCGGATTACTGCCGGCTCCCGTGGCTACTGCGTGGAGGTGGCAGCATGATCGCCAGCGACCTTCAACCAAGCGTCACAACTGACGGTTTTACGGTGTCCAGTGATGGTGCAGGTACGTCCGTATATGCCTTTAGTGAATCCCCGATGGACTGCCTTGACCGCCGAGCCAGGCAACTGACCGCCCTTGCGGAAATGATGTGTGGCCACGCCGAGTGCCCGCTTGAAAACCTTTCACCGTCAGGGCTGGCCAACACCGCTTGGCTGGTTCATGACCTGGCGACTGAAATCGAGGCGCTCACCAGGCTTGTTCGTGTTTGCCAGTGCCGGGAGGTTCTGTAATGGTTGCCGAGCGCAATAACAGCAATGCAGTTTTTTCATCTGGCCGGGGTGGCGTGGTTTGTTCTGTGGCTGACGGCCGTGTTGTCGTGTCGCATGATAGTGACCTCCAATCCGTCGTCGATGCCAAGGTGAGTCAACTGGCATCGCTAACCGCCATCCTTTCCTGCGCTGGTAGCGACCATAGCCCGTTGACCTATGTAAACGACCGCATTACCGAGGAAGTGCTTTGGCTGCTGGATGATTTGGCCAAGGAAATATCCGGGCTGGTCAGCATTGCCCGGATTGAACCTGAGGTGGGTAACGCACGAATCGGGGGACAGCATGAATAATCGTGAGCTTGTTCCGCCGCCTCAAGATGCAGATGCCCCGTTTTTTGACAACCAGGCTGAGCCGACTGCTGCCATGTCGAGCCAGTCTGCTGCCCGCCAGGATGCCGCGTTTCTGGATGAAGTGCTGGGCATGATTGAGGGGCGCATTGTGCCAAAGGGTGGCCGGTTCCGCCATGCCAGACCGCCAAAAGGCCGGGGGCGCAAATGAAGCGCCTGCCTTTCAAGGAAGTGGCTGCCGCCGCGCTGGATGATCTGCCTGGGGTGCTGGATAGCCTGGGAGTGCGCCACCAGCGGCAAGGCCACGAGCTGCAAATGATTAACCCGCGCCGGTCGGATGGCGGCTTTGGGTCGTTTTCAGTCAACGTCAATACCGGCGTCTGGCAGGACTTCGCCACCGACGACAAGGGCGGTGATGTGGTTTCGCTGGTGGCCTACCTGCAAGGCATCGGCAACGGGGATGCCTGCAAAATGCTGGCCGAACGCTACCGCATGGGGACGGATGCGCCAGCCGCAGCCCACACCCCAGCGCCGGCTGGCCGGGCAAACAGCCGCCCGGCAAAGGATGAATGGGTGCATCCCGTGCCACCCGAGTGGCTGGGCCGGGTTCTCAAGAGCAAATACAAGCATCCGGGGCAGATTGTCCGGTGGTGGGACTATCAGGACGCGGAAGGCCGGCTGCTGTGCAAGGTGGCCCGTTTTGAACCGGATAGCTCTGGCAAGCCGGACAGCAAGGACTATTCCACGCTGACCCTGCGCCGTGACCAGACAACGGGGGAAACGGGCTGGCGCTGGAAATTCCCGCCCGCCCCGCGTCCGCTCTACCGTCTGCCGGCGCTGGTCGCCCGCCCGGATGCCCCGGTGGTGATCTGCGAAGGGGAAAAGGCGGCAGACGCGGCAGTCAAACTGTTACCGGGCCATGTAGCCACCTGCTGGATGGGTGGGGCCAACGCCGCTGCACAAACCGATTTCAGCCCGCTCGCCGGGCGGGAGTGCCTGCTGTGGCCTGACAACGACGATGCCGGTGACAAGACCATTGCCGCCCTGCCGTCACTGTTGCAGGCCGCTGGCGTGGCATCGCTCGCCATCGTGGACCGGACTGCGTTTGCCGGGCATGCGCCAGCACGTACCCCGGATGACTTGCCTTGCCTGTCTGCGGGTGGCCGATGGGACCACAAGGACGATGCAGCCGACGCCATTGATTACGGATGGACGGCTGAGCATATGGCCCTGCTGATCGAGGCAGGCCGGCTGGTCCTGACAGAACCGGCCATTGCCGCGCCAGCTACCGGGCCAGCGCCGTGGGACGATGAAATCCAGCTACCTGCCCCGGCAGTCCCGCCAGACACACCCAAAAGCGCATCCAGCCGCAAGGGAACGGGCAAACCGGCTGGCAAGCGCCAGCCCGCAGCGGATGGCCGGGCCATGTCCGGTAACCCGTTCAAGGTGTCGGACAGCGGGCTTTACTACCAGACCGATGACATGGATGTGCCGCTATGGGTGTCGTCCCGGCTGGATATCGTGGCGCTGACCCGTGACAAGGATGGCGGCAACTGGGGGACACTGGTGCGATTCACCGACCCGGACGGAGTGGCAAAGGAACTGAACATTCCCGCCGAGCAACTGGCCGGGGACAACAGTGCGACGGCGCTCAAGGCATTGCTGGCCCACGGGCTGCGGGTGGGGTCTGGTCCCAAGGCCAAACAGCGGCTGCTGGAATACCTGCAACGCTATGACGGCACCGACCGCGCCACCCTTGTGGACCGGCTGGGTTGGCATGGTGATGCCTTCCTGATGCCGAACGGCTGCATTGGGCCGGAGGATGGCGGCAAGTTGCTGTATCAGGGCGCGGCGCGGTTAATGGAGGTGGTGACGCCATCCGGCACCCTGTCCGACTGGCAAGGAAGCATCGGGCGCTACTGCATGGGCAATGACGTGCTGACCTTTGCGGTATCCGTGGCGTTTGCCGGCCCGCTGATGGGGCTGGCCAGCCAGGTGCAGACTTCCGGGTTCCACTTCTACGGTGACAGTTCGCAAGGCAAGACCACGCTCCTGATGGCCGCATGCAGCGTGTTTGGCGGGCGCGGTTACATGCAGACATGGCGGGCCACGGACAATGCCTTTGAGGGGATGGCCGCGCTCTATACGGGCGGACTGCTGGCGCTGGACGAAATCCACCAGTGCGACCCGCGTATTATCGGGGACGTGATCTACTCGCTCAGCAGCGACGCGGGCAAGAACCGGTCTACCGAAACCGGGGCCAGCCTGCGCCGGCAGCAGACCTGGCGCACCATCCTGCTGTCGAGTGGCGAAAAGAGCCTGTCCACCCATATGGCCGAGGCCGGACGGGATACCAAATCCGGCATGGAAGTGCGCTTGGTCGGCCTGCGAATCGGGGAGGCCAGTTCCGGCCCGATCTTTGCCGAACTGCACGGTTTCCCCGACGGGGCGGCCATGTCGGATGCCATCAAGGCAGCAGCCGGCCGTTATTCCGGCACGGCAGCGCGGGCCTTTGTGGAACAACTGGTGCAGGACCGGGCCAAGGTGGGCAGCCAGTTGGCCGATCTGGTGCGGCGCTTTGCTGATGAGGTGGTGCCAGCCGGGGCGCATGGTCAGGTCGGGCGGGTGGCGTCGCTGTGTGGTCTGGTAGCGGCTGCCGGGGAAATGGCGAGCCTGTGGGGTATTACCGGCTGGCCCAAAGGGACAGCATGGAAGGCCGCTCGGACAATGTTCGCGGTCTGGCTGGCAGAGCGCGGCACGGTCGGCAATGCCGAGGATGAGGCCATTCTTGCCAAGGTGCGGCTGTTCTTCGAGAGTCATGGCGAATCCCGGTTTTCCCGGCTCAACCCGGAATCGGAAATCAGCGATTACGACCCGACCCACGACGCCACCATGGTGGATGCCCACGCCCCGCGAGTCATCAACCGCTGCGGCTGGCGCAGGATGCGGGCGGCGGATGGAGTCATGGAGTATTTCGTCATGCGCGAGGCGTTCCGGCAGGAAATCTGTGCCGGGATGGACCCCAAGCGGGTATGCCGGATTCTCAAGGACGTAGGGGCGCTGGAATGCAGCCGTGGCCACATGCACCAGTGGCGCAACCCGGAGGCCAACGGCAAGCGGATGGATGTCTACCTGGTCACGTCAAACCTGTTTGGGAATGGTGAGCATGTCTGACCTCGACGAATGGTTTGCAGACCTGGGCAGTTCACCACCCCCGGCGGCCATACCGGACCACAACCAGCAGGAAACACCACCCCGCATCATGGATACCGGTGCGGGTTTTTTACACCTTGACGATAGCGCCGGCAGCCAGCCCGATGCCATGCGGCTTGATGAGGCCCGGACGATCTTTGCCCGTGCCCATGCCACACCGGAGGGCGTGGGGCGCTTTTACAGCATCCATGGTGATGTGCTGCTGTCCCTGTGTGCGGAGGGGCTGTCCGGCGATGGGGAATCCGCCCGCCGGTTGCGGGATTTCCTGCACCAGCATCGCCAGTACCGGGAACCCATCAGCCGGGCTGCCACGCTGGCGCTATGCAGGGCGATATCCGGGGAACTGGGCGAACCGGCAGAGCGGGCCACATTGCGCGAAAGGAGGCTGTGCCAGTGCGGGCCGCGACTCGCCGGGGAGCGGCTGGCCAAGTGGCTGGAATCACTCACGCCTTCGCAACGTACCGGGGCGCTGGCGCGGTGTGAAGGGCATGCCGGGGAGTTGGTCGCATGGGCCGGCAAACGGCATGGCTGCGGCTCCTGTGCCTATCAGCGCCCGGTATTGGGCGGGGGGCTGGCATGCAGGCTGGTCAGCCTGCCCATGCCGGACAGTCCGGTTGTGCGGTGGCTGCGGATACCCGACCAAGTGAATGACTGCCCCGACTGGATGGCCTGAGCCGCAAGCGCCATTGCTCCAATCAGCCCGCGCCATGTGCGCGGGTTTTTGTTTGGGATTGCGTTACATGATTGCTGCGCCTACACTCTCGACCTATCATTTTGATAGGCAAAAAAGTGGATGCACCAACTTTCATTGCCATTGTTCGTGAGCGGGCAGGCAAGGGACAGATTATTTATACCAATCATGCTTCTGAGCGAATGAGCCAGCGAGACATTTCCAGAACTATGGTTATGGGTTGCCTGAAGCAAGGCACTGCAACGGCACCACCACGGCATGACACGGATGCGGGTGGTGAAAAATGCAAACTGACCCACTACATGGGCGGGGTCAATTACGAGGTCGTAGTAGCTTTGCATGACAGCATTCCTGACGCCGTAATTGTGACCGTCATCAATAAGGAGGATGGGTATGTATAACTACACCCTTTGTGGCCTTGATAACGTATGGCTGGAAAATGGCTACAGCTTCCATCAGACCCCTTATGGGGAAGGGGTAAAGATCGAGGATGCAGACAGGCTTGATTTTTCCATTGGCCTGGCACTGGTTGAAAAGCCTTCCCCGCTGACAGGGAAGGAATTTAAGTTCCTGCGCCAGCAACTAGGCATGTCCCAGCGTGATCTTGGACGTTTTATCGGTGTCGAGGACCAGACCGTTGCCCGATGGGAAAAAGGCGATGGCCCTGCCGTATCCGGTGACAAACTGGTTCGTTTGCTGTTTTCAGAACATGAATCCGGCAATCTGACCGTCCGTGACATGGTAGCAAAGCTGAATTTTGTTGACCGTGTGTGCAATGACCGCAGGATTGTGCTGGAGCATTCCGATACTTGGCACTTTACGGTTGAATCGTGCTGATTCAGCCAGCCCTTCCCCGGCAGAAAGCCCGCGCCATGTGCGCGGGTTTTTGTTTGGCCGGGATAGTGGCCTGTGCTGTATCGAAAAACGACCGGTTATCGACACACCCAATCAGCACTAAAAAATGTATCGTAAAAATAGCATTTCTTATTTTCGATACACGTACATAATTCGATACACGTTATTCGATACATTCTGACCATGACAAATATCGTTTATGCCCGCGTCTCCACCATGGAGCAGACTACCGACAACCAGTTGCATGAGATTCAAGCTGCCGGCTTTGAGGTAGACCCGAATTTTGTATTCGTGGACGACGGTATCAGCGGGAGCGCCCACACCAACCAGCGCCCCGCTTTTGCCAGAATGGAATCCCTGTTAAGGGCTGGTGATCGCCTGATAGTGACCAAGCTGGACCGCATTGGCCGGGATGCTATCGATGTACAGGAAACCATCCGCCGACTGGCTGCCAAAGGGGTGGCCGTGCATGTTCTGGCATTGGGCGGGACCGATCTGACCACCAGCGCCGGAAAACTCATGCTGACCATGCTGGCCGCCGTAGCTGAAATGGAACGCGACCTGATTCGCGAGCGGACACAGGCCGGTCTTGAGCGCGCAAAGAGCGAGGGTAAACGATTGGGCAGACCATCCATTACCCCGGAGCAGATCGAGGCCATCCGGAGTGCGCGGGCAGCCGGTGAGAGCGTCAGGAACATCGCCAAACGACTCGGCGTTTCCACCAGCACCGTCCAGCAATATGGCAAGCCCGCCCGCTGAAATGGGTTTTTAGTGGTTGCTGCATGGTTTGTTTGGCCGCCTAGGGCTTGTGCCTGTTGCCTGTATGCGGGGGTATGCATCTTTTCACCGTGAGCCGGTCAAGGTAACTCGGGCGGAAGGGGGGTCCATTTCCCGTTTTGCCAACCATCAGGGGTGTATTGCTCCCGTTCGCTTGTGGTCATGGCCGTTCAAATATCGCGCCGTTATGTGTGGATGGCAGCAACCAGCAAGGTGAATTGACGCGGACACCAGTGCATTGCTTGGCTTGGCGTGCCACTCGGCCAAGACGGCACGGGACGGCGGCGGCACCTGTCGGGGCGTCAGGTACGACGGGCGGCGGGGAGGGGGGGAGTAAATCTCTGCCGGCTATCCCCGTAGACCGTGCGCCTAGACGCGCTTTTTTATGGCGGGGATTTTTTAGGGGGGGGGGGGGGGGTAAAATAGTCGCCCCAGGGGGGGGGGTTCATGGGCTTTTTGGTTTAAAAAA
>JAGPIM010000069.1 GCA_018055005.1 Laribacter sp. | reverse complement strand
CCGCATGCCATGATGCACATGATGAAAAGAAAGGAAGCTGCATGACTCCCGAACACCGTTCCGCCCTGCAAGAACGCCTGGCCAGAAACCCCGGCATCATCCTGGAAACCCTGGCCGAAGCCGGTGAAGCCACGCCGGCCGAACTGATTGAATGCCTGCCCGCCGGCTGCTGGCACAAGATGGCCGGCGAGCGGATGACCGACGTGTTGCAGCAGGTGGCCGGCTGGGGCGAGGTCACCACCATCATTCATACCGCCGACGGCATTTTCGAGATCGGCGGTGCCTTTCCGGCCGGCGAAAGCGGTCATGGTTTTTACAACCTCAAGAACACCGGAGGCCTGCATGGTCATCTGCGTCCCGAGCGCTGCGCTGCCGTTTACGCCGTCGAGCGGCCGTTCATGAACAAGGCCACGGCCAGCCTGCTGTTCGCCAATCATGCCGGCGGCATCATGTTCAAGATTTTTGTCGGCCGGGATGCCGAAGGGCAGTTGCGCGCCGACCAGCTCGCAGCCCTGCGCGCCCTGCCGGCCCGGATGGCCGCCGCCACGGAGCCGCCATGCACGACCTGCTGATCTTCGGCGCCACCCGCAACAGCGGCTGGCTGCTGGCCGGGGCGGCCCGTCGCCACGGCCTGTCGGTGGCCGCCATGGTGCGGCCGGACAGCCCGGCCGAAGCCCTGCGCGAGCTGGGCGTGACGGTGCTGGCGGGTGACGCATTTTCGGAGGCCGACTGCTGCGCGGCCGTCGAAGCTGCCCGCCCGCGCTGGCTGGCCAGTACGCTGGGCGGCAAGTCGGCCGATGGCCGGCGCATCGATGCCACCGGCAACCTGAACGTGATCGGGGCGGCCGAAGCCGTGCCCGGCATCGAGCGCGCGCTGCTGGTGACGAGCTTTGGCTGCGGCGAGCTGTATCCGCAGCTGTCGCCCGCAGCCCGGGCCGCACTGGGGGATGCCATCCGTGCCAAAAACCTGGCCGAAGCCCGCTGGCAGGCGTCGCCGCTGGCCTGGACGCTGGTGCGTCCGGGCGGACTCAGCCATGCCGCAGCCACCGGCAGCTGGCGCTGGCATGATGGTGCGGACGGCAGCGGCAGCTATCTGGCGCGGGCCGATCTGGCTGCGGCACTGCTCGATTTGCTGCTGACCGGAGAGGGCGTGCGCCAGGTGCGTTGCATCTCGGCGGCCTGAGCCGGCCATTGTCACCAAAATGCCAAGCCCATGCCGCGGGCTTGGCGTAAAATCGCCGCCTTCGTGAAACTCCGGCCGCGTTTTGCCATGCGCACCTTCCGTATTGCCCCCAGTATCCTGTCTGCCGATTTTGCCCGTCTGGGCGAAGAAGTCCGTGATGTGGTCGCCGCCGGCGCCGACATCATCCACTTCGATGTCATGGACAACCACTACGTTCCCAACCTGACCATCGGGCCGATGGTGTGCGAGGCCATCCGGCCGCATACCAGCGCGCCGATCGACGTGCACCTGATGGTCAAGCCGGTCGACAGCCTGATTCCGATGTTTGCCAAGGCCGGCGCCAACCTGATCACCTTTCACCCGGAAGCCAGCGAGCACATCGACCGCAGCCTCGGGCTGATCAAGGAACACGGCTGCAAGGCCGGTCTGGTGTTCAACCCGGCCACGTCACTGAATTATCTGGATCACGTCATGGACAAGATCGACATGATCCTGATCATGTCGGTCAACCCCGGTTTCGGCGGCCAGTCGTTCATCCCCGAAGCACTCAACAAGATCCGGGCTGCGCGCCAGCGCATCGATGCCTGGACCGCCGCACACGGTGGCGACATCTGGCTGGAAGTCGACGGCGGCATCAAGGCCGGCAACATCCGTGCCGTGGCCGAAGCCGGTGCCGATACCTTCGTGGCCGGTTCGGCCATCTACGGACAGCCCGACTACCGCGCCGTGATCGATGCCATGCGTGCCGAACTGGCCCAGGTTGCCTGAAGGAATCCCGCCGATGCCGCTCCTTGCCCTCAAGGTCGACGTCCATACCCGCCACGGACTGCTGCATGGCGTGCCGAAGCTGGCCGGGCTGCTGGCTGCCGCCGGTGCCAGTGCCACGTTCTGCCTCAATGTCGGACCGGACCGGGCCGGTCGGGTGCCGGCGGCCGAATGGCTGGCCAAGGACAGCTTCAAGCTGCGCCGCCAGCTGCCGTGGAGCACCCGGATGGCGGGTCGCTGGTGGCCCGGCCGCCAGCCCGGCCGCGGCGGGCGCCAGGTCTGCCAGCAGTTGCAGGCTGCCGGTTTCGAGCTGGCGCTGGCTGCCTGGGATCAGGCCGCCTGGCGGCAGCAAGCCCTGACCGGCGAGGCCGAGTGGTCGCGCAAGACGCTGGAACACGCCCGCACGGCTTTCAGCCAGCTGACCGGCCAGCCGGCTGCCGGCATTGCCTCACCGGGCTGGCGCATCAACTGGCCGGCCATGCGCGAGCTGCAACAGCAGGGCTTTGCCTGGGCCAGTGATACCCGTGGCTCACGGCCGTTCATCCCGGTGCATCACGCCGAAATCGTGGCCGTGCCGCAGCTGCCGACCACGCTGCCGACGCTGGACGAAGTGCTGGCCGACATCGGCAACGACGAAGCCCATGCTGCCGAGCGCCTGCTCGGCCTCAGTGCGCGCGTGCCGGCCGGCGGCTGCCACGTCTACACCCTGGCGGCCGAGCGCGAAGGCGGTGCGTTTGCCGCCGTGTTTGAAGCCCTGCTGGCCGGCTGGCAAGAGCAGGGCTGGCAGCTTGTCAGCCTTGGCGAACTGGCCGCCAGCCTCGACATGGACAGCCTGCCGCGCTGCAACCTCAAATGGGAGGCCTGGCCCCGGCGTCCGGGCGAGCGCACCCAGCAGGGCGATCCGGCGTTTGCCGGCTGAACTGTCCACAACAGGAACTGCGTACTCCAGGCCGGCGCGCCCGGCCCCGGCATCCTGCGGATGCTCTAGCCCAGCCGCTGGGCCAGTCCGCTGTGGCGGACGGTGCGGCGGCTGACGGCACGCCGGAAAATGTCGGCACTGCCCACCAGTGTCAGCCGGTCACGGGCGCGGGTGATGCCGGTATACACCAGCTCGCGGGTCAGGATCGGGCTGTCGTGCTGCGGCAGCAGCAAGACGGTGTGGCTGAATTCCGACCCCTGCGACTTGTGGACCGTCATGGCAAACGCGCTCTCCACGTCGGTCAGCCGGCTGGGCAATACCTGGCGGACCCGGCCGTCGGGCAGGGCAAAGCACACGCGCAGCGTGGCGTCGGGCATCGGCAGGGCAATGCCGGTGTCGCCGTTCATCAGCCCGAGTCCGTAATCGTTTTTCAGCACCATCACCGGGCGGCCGGCATACCACTCGCTGCGACCGGCCGGCAGCAGCCCGGCTGTGCGCAGGCTGGCCTCGATGGCGGCATTGACGCCGCTGACGCCTTCCTCGCCCTGGCGCAGGGCACACAGTACCCGGAAGCGGTTGAACGCCTCCAGCACCTGGCGCGCCCAGCCGTCGGGATCGCCCTGGTCGCCGGCGGCCATGATTTCCAGATAGGCGCGGTAACTGGCGGCCTGCCAGCCTGCCGGGCTGCCACTGCTGCGACCCTGTAGCGCCAGCTGTTCGATGCAGCGGGAAGCCGGCTCCAGCCGGGCGATGCTGCCGGCGTGACGCGGCCACACGGCAGCCGCCCGCGAGGCATCACCCTCGTTCACCGTGCGGGCCAGCTCACCGATGCCGCTGTCGTCCCCGAAACGGTGGCTCTTTTTCAATACCACCACATGATCGGTCAGCGCTCCGGCCGGCAGGCCGTCGGCCTTGACCGCATAGCCGCTGGCCGTACCCAGCCAGGCTGCCATTTCGTGGCTGCCGGCCCATTGCGCCGGATCCTGCACATCCACCCGGCTGCCAGCACACAGGCTGCCCAGCACGGCACCGGCCTCGACCGAAGCCAGCTGGTCCTTGTCGCCCAGCAGGATCAGCCGCGCATGGGCCGGCAGGGCCGAGAGCACCGCGGCCATCATTTCAAGGTCGATCATCGAGGCTTCGTCGATCACCAGCACGTCCAGCGGCAGCGGCTGGCCGGCATGGTGACGGAAATGCCGGCTGTCCGGCAGCGGGCCCAGCAGCCGGTGCAGGGTCGACACCTCGGCGGGAACGTGCTCGCGGACGGCCGGGTCAAGCCTGGCCACCGCCTGGCGGATCGAATCCTGCAAGCGGGCCGCCGCCTTGCCGGTAGGGGCGGCCAGCCGGATGGCGAGCGGCGTCCTGCCGGCATCCAGCGCCAGCCCCTGCAACAGGCCCAGCAGGCGGACCACCGTGGTGGTCTTGCCGGTGCCCGGACCGCCGGAAATGATGCAGAATCCCAGCCGGGCCGCCAGTGCCACCGCTACTGACTGCCAGTGGGTCTGGCGGCGGGCGGCTTCGTCGGCATCACGCATGTCGGCCAGCAGCCGGTCCAGACGGACGGACAGGTCGTCCGGCACCGCCAGGCGCTGCGGCAGGCGGGCGCGGATGGCTTCTGCCACGGTTTCCTCGCACTGCCAGTAGCGGCGCAGGTACAGGTTGTGGCCGGCCAGCACCAGCGGCGCACCGCTGTCGGCCGGCGGCCGGTCGATACAGGCGGCACTTTCGAGCTGCGCCAGCCAGCCGGACAGCGGTCCGGCAAACACCGGCAAGGCCGTCAGGTCCGGCGTGTCGCCATCGTCGGCCCAGCCAAGCGTGGCGGCCGGGTCGGCATGGACGGCGGCCAGGTCCAGCGCCGGATGACCGCGCCCCAGCTGGTGGCTGGCCAGTACGGCGGCCAGCAGGACGGCCGGCGGAGTATCCGGTACGTGTCCGGCCAGAAAGCGGGCCAGCGCCCGGTCAAGCGGACGCAGGCGGCGGGTATCGACCAGGGTGTCCAGTGCGGCAAACAGGGAGTCAGGCGTCAGCATCGGGCGTCTCGCAGGCAAACAGGTGGTCGAGCCGGTCCAGCAGGGCCGGGTCGGCGGGCAGGTGCACGATGCCGGCACCGGGGCCGTCGGTGCCGCGCAGGAACCAGCAGACAAAGCCGCCCAGCCGGGTGGCCGGATCGTAGTCCGCGCCAAGCCGCGCGCGCAGCAGGCGGTGCAGGGCCAGGAGGTACAGCATGCCCTGCAACTCGTAGCGGTGCGCCAGCATCTCGTCGCGCAGGGCGTCGGGGTGATAACTGGCGGACGTGTCGCCCAGCCAGTTGGACTTGTAGTCGAGCACGTAAAAACGGCCTTCGTGCTCGAACACCAGATCGATGAAACCCTTGAACAGTCCTTGCAGCGACTGCGGCAGCAGCGCCGGGCGGGCATGACCGGGCCAGACGGCGACAGACACGGCGGCATCCAGTGCCGTGGTCGCCAGCTGCGGGTTGCCGAGCCAGAATTCGGTTTCGGCCCGTGCCGACCGGGGCGGCAGGGCCGCCAGCGTCACCGGTGAGGCATCATTCAGTGGCAGCGGCCGGGTCAGCACCCACGGCAGCCAGCCGTCAAAAAAGTCGATCCAGCCCGCCAGTTCCCGGCGCTGGCAGCGGCGCGCCAGCAGGTCGCGGCGTTCGGCAGCCAGTTCGCAGGTGCGGCCAAAGCCCTGCTGTGCCGCCCATTCGAACAGGCCGTGCAGGAAAATCCCCGCCTGCGGACCACGCCAGAATCCGGCCAGGGTGCGGCCGGCAATCGGCAGCACCGGGCTGTCGGGCGTGGCCGTGTCGTCGATGCGGTTGGCTGCCGCGCTGTCCTCGGCTGCCAGCGTGCCGGCCTGTGCCGGGCCGGTCAGCAGGGCGCTGTAACTGGCGATGCGCCAGCGGCGGGCGATGCGGCGGGTCAGCCGGCGGGCCGGAAACAGTACCGGCGCCGGAGTGCTGTCGCAGTAGCGCGGCGGCGGATCGGCCGGTGACGTGTCATCCAGCCGGATGCCGCTGCCCGCCTGTGTCAGCGCCTCCAGGCGACCGGCAAAGCGTTCGGGATCGCCGTCCAGCTGCAACAGGCGGCCGATGGCGCTGCCGGCCAGCAGGTCGCCGGTGCCGGACAGCGGCGAGAGGCCGATCCACAGTGCATGCCGCGCCCGCGTCAGGGCGACATACAGAAGCCGCATGTCCTCCTGCGCGCTTTCGCGCTGCATGGCGGCCAGTCCGTCGGCGTCCTGGCCGGTCAGGTCGACTTGCAGCCGGCCGTCCCCGTCATGCCAGAAAATGCCGTTGCGTCCGTCAGGTAGCGCGCGGCCACCGGCGAGAAACGGCAGGAACACCAGCGGGTATTCCAGCCCTTTGGACTTGTGCAGCGTGACCACGCGCACGCGCGCATCTTCGCTTTCCAGCCGCAGCACGCTTTCCTGCGCGGCATCCGGCTGTTCGGTCAGCCGCTCCAGATGCCGCAGCACGCCGACTTCACCGTCAATGCCGGCGGCGTCGGCCTGCAGGCGTTCGGCCAGATGCAGCAGGTTGGTGAGCTGCCGTTCGCCGCCTTCGTCGCGGCGGACAAGGAGGCGCGCCGGCAGCCGGTAGTCGTGCAGCAGGGCCAGCAGCATCGGCAGCACGCCCTGCTGGCGCCAGGTCTGGCGGTAGCTGCGGAAGCGCTCGCCGGTGCGTTCCCATTCACGTTCGTCGTTGAACAGCCGGTCCAGCCCGGCATAGTCGAGGCCCAGCGTGGCGGTGGCCAGCGCCAGCCGCAGGCGGGCGTTGTCTTCGGCGTAGAGCACGGCGTCCAGCCAGCGCACCAGGTCCTGCGCTTCCTGGCTGGCGAAGACCGAATCCTTGTCCGACAGGTACACCGACCGCACACCGCACAGGTCCAGGGCCCGGCGGATGGCGGCGGCTTCCTGCCAGTCGCGCACCAGCACGGCAATATCGCGCGGAGCCAGCGGCTCGAATCCGCCGTCGTCGGCCAGCAAGCCGGCTTCGCTGTCGTTGAGCAGGGTGGTGATGGCTTCGGCGGCCCGGCGGGCAAACTCCTGGCGGTAGTCGTCCTTGTTACCGGCTTCCTGGCGCCAGGCCAGCGTCAGGGGTGGCACGGGCATGCCGCCCTGCACCAGCTGCTCGCTCCGGCCGGCGGCCCGCACGGCCTGGAAGGGAATGTCCGGCCGGCCGAATACCGTTTCCGATACCGTGCCGGCTTCGGGCGAGCCGCAGAACAACCGGTTGACCACGCCGACCATGGCCGTGGTCGAGCGCCAGTTGGTGTCGAGGGTGTAGCGCTGTTCCGGCCGGGTATCGTGACGGGCGGCGAGATAGGTGAAGATATCGGCGCCGCGAAAGGCGTAGATCGCCTGCTTCGGATCGCCGATCATCAACAGCCCCAGCCGCGCCTCCGGGCCGGCATCGGCGTACAGCGTGCGGAAAATGGCGTACTGGGCCGGGTCGGTATCCTGGAATTCGTCGATCAGGGCAACCGGGTAGGCCTGGCGCAGGGCTTGCGCCAGACGCTCGCGGTTCGGGCTCTCTGGTGCCAGCGCCTGTGCCAGCCCGCGGATCATGTCGTCAAAGCCGATTTCCGCCCGGCGGGATTTTTCGGCCGCCAGCGCTGCGGCGATGCTGCGGGTGGCGTGGGTCAGCAGGGCGGCGCGCAGGCTGGTATCGGCCAGCGCCGGCTGCAACAGCCGCTCAATGGCAAAAAACGGCTCCGGCGGATCGAACGACATGCCGGCCTTGAGGGCGTCGAGGATGCCGGCCGGTGTCAGGCGCCAGCGGGCCGTTTCGAACGGCTTGCCCGCCAGCGGCAGGTCGTCGCTGTCGCGAGCCAGCCAGTCGGCCAGGTCGTCCAGCCATTTCTGGCAGGAGTCGGCCCGCACCTTGTTGCCGTTGACGGCTTTTTTCTCGCGCAGTCCGGTCAGCGTGCGGGCCAGTTCTTCCAGCCAGCCCTGCTGGCGCCAGGCGGCTTTTTCCGCCCGGCGGGCGGCGAGGATGGCCTCGACTGGCGTCCAGTCAGCCGGTCCGGCCGGCAGCCGCCCCAAAAGCGGCAAGGCCAGGCGGCCCAGTTCGGCCGGACTGGCGGCAATGGCCTGCAAGGGCAGCAGGCGCGCGCGCGGCAGCGGGTAGAAATGCCGGCGCCAGTAGTCGTTGACGGCCTGCTCGCGCAGCGCGCTTTCGTCGGTGTTGACCGTCAGCTCGAACAGGCTGCCGCTGTCGAAGGCGTGCGTGCGCAGCATCTTCTGGCAGTAGGCATGGATGGTGAAAATGGCGGCCTCGTCCATCCATTGTGCGGCCAGCTCCAGCTGGTGCGCGTGGCGGCCGCGCTGCCCGGCCGGATAGTCGTCCAGCAACCCGCGCAGGAAAGCGTCGTCACTGTCGTTCTGGCGAAAGGCCCGGGCCGCCTCGACCAGCCGGCTGCGGATGCGTTCGCGCAGCTCCTCGGTGGCGGCCTCGGTAAACGTCACCACCAGGATCTGTGGCGGCAGCAGGCCGCCTGCGTTGAAAGCCAGCCCGTCGTCTTCCGAACGGGCGCCCAGCACCAGCCGCAGGTAGAGGGCAGCGATGGTAAAGGTCTTGCCGGTGCCGGCGCTGGCCTCGATCAGGCGCAGGCCGTGCAGGGGAAAGCGGCGCGCGTCGAGCGCCTGCATCAGGTTGCTCATGCGGCAGACTCCGGAACGGTGACGCTGGCCAGCAGCGGGGCATACAGGTCGGTGGCGAGTGCGTCGAGGCGGGCGAGGTCCAGGTCCTCGAAGGCCGGAAAGAGCCGGGCCAGCGCCGGGCTTTCGGCGCGCTCGCCGGTGCTGTGATAGCCACCTTCGTAAGCCTGGCGGGCCGCGGATGCGTCCTGCTGTTGCAGCCAGACGCCGGCGGTCTTGCAGGGCAGCGGCAGCGGCTCGCCGTGGGCCTGCCGCCAGTATCCGGCCAGCACCTGGAGGCAGTGGCGGGCTTCGTCGGCCGGCAGCGGTGCCAGTTGCAGGGTGACGGTTTCACCGACGATCAGGGTGGGGATGGCAAGGCCGGCGGCCTGCAAGGCCAGGTGGGCCGGCCAGAAACCGACCAGGGTATGCAGGCGCGGTATCCAGCGGATATCGGCTCCGCGACCGGCGCTGTCGGCCAGCCGGCCCGTACGCATGACGCGGCGGCGCAGCGGCGGGCTGTCGGCGGCCATCGCCTGCAAGCCGTCGCAGTGGGCCAGCAGGGTGGCGGTCTGGTCACCGGCCAGTGGCAACAGCAGCGGGGGCAGTGTCAGTGGCGGCAGGTCGGTCAGGTCATCCAGCCGGTGCCAGTTCTGGCGCAATGCCATGACCGGCGCATGGCAGGCCTGCAACAGCTGGGCGCCGGCCGCGCCGAACGGCAGGCCGCCTTCTTCGGTCAGGCGGGTGGCTGCGGCATGCCAGTGCCGGCCGGTTTCGGCCTCGGGCACGTCACGCACGGCTTCCAGCAGGCGGGACTTGAGCTGGTGCGTGGCCAGCGGGTCCAGCGCGAACGGCTCGTTCTCGGCCAGTTCGTCGAGTTCGCCAAAGCGGACTTTCAGCCGGCCGTGCAGGAAAGTGGCGGCCGGCTGGCGCAGGAAGCGTGCGAGCGTGACGGCGTCGGTCCGGCCGTCCCAGTCGGGCAGCGGCAGGGGCAATGCTGCGGCGGGTTCAGCCGGTAGATCGGTTGTATCGTGGATGGCCCGCCAGTCGCTGTCGTAGGTAAAGAGGGGCGGCTGGTCTGGTTGCGGGCGGGCATCCGGCGCCCGGGAAAAATAGCGCGGGCTGAACGGCTGCAACGGGTGTTCGGTGGTCAGGGCGGCGAGGAGGCCAGTGGTGGCCGGCCCGGTGCCGGCCGGTGCCGCCTGCCAGCCGGCGGCCAGATAGTCGCGCAGTTGCTCGACCAGCACCGAAGGCGGGCGCGGACGGTTGTCGCGCGGGCTTTTGCCTACCCAGCTCAGATAGAGGCGCCGGCGGGCCGACAGCAGGGCCTCGAGCAGCAGGTAGCGGTCGTCGTCGCGGCGCGAACGGTCGCCGGGGCGGTAATCCTGCGCCATCAGGTCAAAGTCGGCGCGGTTCTGGCTGCGCGGGTAGTCGCCGTCGTTGAGCCCCAGGAGGCAGATCACCTTGAACGGGATGGCGCGCATCGGCATCAGGGTGCCGAAGTTGACCGCCCCGCCGAGAAAGCGCATTGACACGCTGGTGTCGGCCAACTGACCGAGCAGCACGTCGCGGACCACCTCCAGCGGCAGGCAGGTGCCGGCGAGGCCGTTGCCGTCCAGCGTGGCCACCCAGTTGTCGAGCGTGTCGGCAATGCCGGCGTACAGCAGCAGGTCGTGCTCGTCCTTGATGTCGAGACAGGCCTCGACCAGGGCCGCGATGCGTGCCTGCCAGCCGGCCGGGGTGACGGGTTCTTGCAGGCACTGCCGCCAGTGCGCCAGCGTGGAGAGCAGGTCGGCCAGCTGGCCGGCCAGCGCGGCGTCCATGCCGCCGACTTCGTCGTACGGCGCCATGCCCTGCCAGCTGGCCCCGGCACCGCAGGCATAGCCCAGCAGCATGCGGTCCAGCCCGAAGTGCCAGCTGTTCTGGTCGAAATCGTCCGGCATGCCGAGTTCGGCGCGCTGGGCGGCAGACAGTCCCCAGCGGATGCCGCTGCCTTCGATCCAGCGGGTCAGCAGCGGCAGGTCGGTTTCGCGCAGGCGGAAACGCCGGCGCACGGCGGCCACGTCCAGCAGCTCCAGCACTTCGCTGACGGTCAGCCGCAGTGCGGGCAGGTCCAGCAGCTGTTGCAGGGCCCGCAGCAAGGGTTCGGTGCTGACGGCCGACTGGTCGGACAGGGCAAACGGGATGAAGCGCGGATGGTCGGGCGGCAGCTTGCCGAAGACCGCCCGGATGAAGGGTGCGTAGCTGCTGATGTCCGGCACCATCACCATCACGTCGCGCGGTTTCAGCGCCAGCTCCGGGTCGTCGAACATGGCCAGCAACTGGTCGTGCAGGATTTCCACTTCGCGCAACGGGCTGTGAGCGACATGAAAGGCAATTGAATGGTCCGGCAGCGGCAGGCGGTGCGGTTCGGCCGGCAGGGGTTCCAGTTCCAGTACGGCTTGCTGGACCTGTTGCAGCAGTGGCAGGGTCCCGGCGGGCACGGCCTCGTCGAACAGGTCGATGTCCTGCGCATGTGTGGTGGCCGCGCTTTGCCAACGGTCGTAGTCGGCCAGCAGGGCGATGAAGTCGCGGCCCTGCCGCCCCCACGATGCCAGCAGGGGATGGGCGTGCAGGTACAGGGTGCTGTCGTCGAGGGCGTCCGGCATGCCGCTGCGGCGGCGGTGGCGCTGTTCGGCCTGGCGGCGCAGCCATTCGCGGCCTTCGACGATGTCGCCCCAGTAGTAACGGCAGGGATTGTTGACCGCCATCAGGACGTGACTGTGGCGGCTGATGGCATCCAGTGCCTCCAGCGTCTGCTGCGGCAGCGCCGACAGGCCGAACACCACCACCCGTTCCGGCAGGCTGCCCGCTGGTGGCGTGCTTTCGCGCAGTGCCGCGACAAACCGCTGGTGGACTGCTGCCCGGTGGGTGTGACGGGCACTGGCCAGCTGCCCGGCTAGCCGGCGCCACAGCTCGGCCTGCCAGCATTCACCTTCGGGCAGGGGGGCAGGACGGCCGTGGCGGGTGATGTCGTCGTGGCCGTTTTCCCAGCCGGCCAGCCAGTCGGCCCGGTAGGACTGGTACTGGTCGTAGAGGTCGGCCAGCTGGTGGGCCAGCTGGTACAGGCGCCGCGGGTCGGCATCGGCTTCGACAAAACGTGCCAGCGGTGCGAATACCGGCTCGTGCAGCCAGGCCGGCAGCTCCCGGTACAGGCGCCAGCTGAGCGGCGCCTTGTCGAACGGTGACTGGGCCGGCACGTTGTCTTCGCCCAGCACGGCCCGGTAGCAGCGCCACAGGAAGCCTTGCGGCAGCTGGAAATCCAGCGCGGCGGCAATGCCGGCCGGGGATTCGGCCAGTGCGTGCTTGAGCCACTGCGCCATGCCCTGGCTCTGTACCAGAAAGACCTCGTCGTCCAGCGGGCTGGACAGGGGATCGCGGGCCAGCCAGGCCAGGATCACGTCGCGCAGCATTTCGGCGCGGTTGGCATGCAGGATGGTAAAGCCGGTCAGGGCAGTCATGGGCGGCAGGCAGGCAAGGACAAACTGCCGATGATAAACGCCGCGGCAGCCGGTGTCCGCTGGCAGGTTTGGCTGGCGTGCCGCTCGCGGAGGAGCGGGACTGCGCGAGGGCGAAAAAGGTCACGGAAAACCACTGGCGCCAGGTAGCTGCGGGCGGGAGATGAGGCTGCCGGCGTCAGCCGGGCCGGGCCGCCTTGGGGCTGTTCTGGTATCCCATTCCGCCGTTCCGTGCATCAGGACGGACCAAGGGGCCGGAATGATGGTGAGCTGATGGAGAATGAGGTAGCCACGGGCCGGCAGGTGATCCGGGCCGGGATGGCAACAGGGGCGTGCCGGTACCGGCAATCACAGGGGAATCCGTTGGCCGCAGGGTACGGCAACTGCCGGAATCGTGCCGGTCCGGGCCCGGGAAATCAGGACGGTAGCCAGCCGGCCAGCGCCCAGGCTACCCGGCCGGGTACGGCTGGATCAAAGGCCGCTGTAGGCTTCCTGCATGGCCCAGCGCAGCTTGATGTTGTTGGCCAGCTGGGCGACGGCGGTGGCGTAAAGCGTGCTCTTGTTGTAGCGGGTGATGGTGTAGAAATTCTGCAACCCCATCCAGTACTCGGTTACGCCGGCCTGCGTTTCCAGCGGGTAAACCACGGCCTGCACCTGGTCCGGCACGCCGGCCGGCATGTCGACACCCAGCCCGCGCAGTTCGGCTGCGCTGTAGTGTAGGTTGAATTTCTCGGCAGCCAGTTTTTCACCCATGGCCGGGTTGACGCTGACCGGCAGGATGATGTCGGAACCGTGCTGCCAGCCATGCTGCTTGAG
>JAGPIM010000068.1 GCA_018055005.1 Laribacter sp. | reverse complement strand
CTACGTCCCGAACGTAGCGCTCTACCAGGCTAAGCTACACCCCGCTGTCTGCGGTTCTCGATGATCAACTGGTCGGGGTGAGAGGATTCGAACCTCCGGCCTCTACGTCCCGAACGTAGCGCTCTACCAGGCTAAGCTACACCCCGCCGAACTGACCACAATACTGCAAGCGAATTGCTGTACTGCGTCGAGAGGTCGCCATATTAAGCATCCGCTTCTGGATTGGCAAGCGCTTTTTCGAGTACGCCAGCCTCCGCTTCCGGCTTCATGCCGGCAGCAAGCCGTGCCGGTTTGCCCATGCCGTTCCGCCCGAACAGATAGCGGATGCCGGATCGGCAGCCACACCGTAAAATCGCCCCCTTTCGTTTGTCCGGAGTGTCTCCCATGTGGTTTCGCCAACTCGCACTTTTTCGCCTGCCGCCAGACGCCCGGCCGGATCTGGCCAGACTGGAAGCCGGCATGGAACAACACGGTTTTGCCCCGCCCAGCGGGCTTGAATGGTCAAGCCAGGGATTTGTGGCACCGGCCGGCCACGCTCCGGACCGCCTGCTGCATCCGCTTGCCGGTGGCGCACTGGCGACGCTCAAGCGTGAGGACAAAGTGTTGCCGGCAGCGGTGATCCGCGATGTGCTGGAAAGCAAGGTCTCCGATATCGAGGCGCGTGAGGCCCGTCCGGTCGGCCGCAAGGAAAAGCGCGAACTGAAAGAACAGGTAACCGACGACCTGCTGCCGCGTGCCTTTACCAAGACCAGCCGTACCCGCGCCCTGCTGGACGTACAGGCTGGCTGGATTCTGGTTGATGCCGCCGGGCAGAAGGCCGAAACCCTGGTCAGCGCCCTGCGCGAAGCCCTGCCGCCGTTTCCGGCCCGCCTGCCGCACACGCAGCTGTCACCCGGCAGCGCCATGACCGGCTGGCTGGCCGGCGACGTGCCGGACGGCTTTGAGCTGGATTGCGACTGCGAACTGAAATCCCCCGGTGACGACGGTGCCACCGTGCGTTGCAGCAAGCAGGACCTGACTGCCCCGGAAGTGCGCCAGCATCTTGATACCGGCAAGGTGGTCACCCGGCTGGGCCTCGTGTGGCAGGCGCGCATCCGCTTCGTGCTGACCGAACAGCTGGAGCTCAAGCGCCTGCAATTCCTTGACGTGCTGGAAGAACAGGCCAGCCAGGCCGGCGACGATGCTCCGGCCCTGTTCGATGCCACCGCCACCCTGATGCTGGGCGAACTGCGGCATCTGGTCGCCGACCTGATCGCTGCACTGGGCGGCGAAACCGACGCCTGAGCCGGTCTTCCGGCCAGAAAAAACCCGCGAGACCGGCTCGCGGGTTTTTTTGTTGCTGCGTGGCGGGCTACCAGACCTGCAGGTAAGCCAGCATGCCTTCGGCCGCCTTGCGGCCTTCGAACACTGCACGCACCACCAGATCGGCGCCACGTACCTGGTCACCGCCGGCAAACACCTTCGGGTTGCTGGTCTGGTGGGCATAGGTCTGGGCTGCCGGCGCCACGGTGCGGCTGCGGCTGTCAGTCTCGATACCGGCGGCGTCGAACCACGGCATGCGCTCGACCGAGAAACCGAAAGCGATGATGACGTGGTCGCACTCGATCACCTGCTCGCTGCCTGGCACCACTTCGGCACTCTGGCGGCCCCTGGCATCCGGTGCGCCCAGGCGGGTTTCGGCCAGCCGGAGCCGCAGGCTGCCGTCAGCCGCTTGCTCGATGCCCATCGGCTGGCGGTTCCACAGGAACTCGACGCCTTCTTCGCGGGCGTTGGCAACTTCGCGCCTGGATCCGGGCATGTTGGCTTCATCACGACGGTAGGCGCAGATGACTTTCCTGGCTCCCTGGCGGACGGACGTGCGGTTACAGTCCATCGCCGTATCACCGCCGCCCAGCACCACCACGCGCCGGCCTTCGACGCTCAGCGGTGCCTCGTCACCCAGCGTGCCCATGCACTGGCGCACGTTGTTGACAAGGAACGGCAGCGCCTCGATCACGCCCGGCAGTTCTTCGCCGGCAAAGCCGCCCTTCATGTACTGGTAGGCACCCATGCCCATGAAAACAGCGTCGTAACCGGCCAGCAGTTCGTCCATCTGCACGTCGCGGCCGATTTCGGTATTGAGGCGGAATTCCACCCCCATACCTTCCATGATTTCACGCCGGCGCTTGACGACACTCTTCTCCAGCTTGAATTCCGGAATGCCGAAGGTGAGCAGGCCGCCGATTTCCTCGTAGCGGTCAAACACCACTGGCCGCACACCGTTGCGCACCAGCACGTCGGCACAGGCCAGACCGGCCGGGCCGGCACCGATGATGGCAACCTTCTTGTCGCTCCACACCACATGGCTCATGTCCGGGCGCCAGCCGGCCTTGAAGGCTTCGTCGGTGATGTACTTTTCCACCGAGCCGATGGTCACGGCGCCAAAGCCGCCCTGGTTGAGCGTGCAGCTGCCTTCGCACAGGCGGTCCTGCGGACAGACCCGCCCGCAGATTTCCGGCAGGCTGTTGGTCTTGTGCGACATCTCGGCCGCTTCAAAGAGGCGGCCTTCCTTCACCAGCTTGAGCCAGTTGGGAATGAAGTTGTGCACCGGGCACTCCCACTCGCAGTAGGGGTTGCCACAGGCCAGACAGCGCGCAGCCTGCTCCTCGGCATCGTGCTGGGTGAGCGGCGCGTAGATTTCAACGAATTTGCGCTTGCGCAGTTCGGCCGAGAATTTCTCGCCCGGATTGCGCTGCGTGTTCATGAACTGGAATACGTCAGCCATTTTTATTCCTGCCCGGGAGGCGGACCGTCGCCCGCTTCCCGCTGAATGTCTTTCAAATCGGCGTGCCGCACGGCGCGGCACGCCCTTGCCGTGTGCCGGAGCTCAGTCCTTCAGCAGGCTGTCGAGCTTCGCCGCCTTCGGCTTGACGAGCCAGAAGTGGTCCACCGCATCGTCAAAGTTCTCCAGCATGGCGCGTCCGGCAACCGAGCCGGTGTATTCGACATGCTTGGCAATCTTGTCGAGCAGATAGGCACGGTACTGGCCCATGGCTTCGCCACGGATGCGGTTGATGTCGATCAACTCGTTGTTGTAGCGGTGCGGGAAGCGTTCGTCCTCGTCGTAGACGAAGGCAAAGCCGCCCGTCATGCCGGCACCGAAGTTGTGGCCGGTGTCGCCCAGCACGATGACGCAGCCACCGGTCATGTATTCGCAGCAGTGGTCGCCCGCCCCTTCGATCACGGCCAGTGCCCCCGAGTTGCGCACGCCGAAGCGCTCGCCCGCCACCCCGGCGGCAAACAGCTGGCCGCCCGTGGCACCGTAGAGACAAGTGTTGCCGACGATGATCGATTCGTTGCTCTTGTAGCCGGCGTTCTTCGGCGGATATACCACCACGCGGCCACCGGCCATGCCTTTGCCGACGTAGTCGTTGGCGTCGCCTTCCAGCTCCAGCGTCAGGCCCTTGGCATTCCACACGCCAAAGCTCTGGCCGGCCGAACCGGTAAACCGGAAGGTCAGGCAGCCGTCCGGCAGGCCTTCGGCACCGTGCACGCGGGCAATCTCGCCCGAAATGCGCGCACCGATCGAGCGGTGGATGTTGCGGATCGGGTATTCCAGACACAGCATCGACTTGTGGTCGATGGCTTCACGGGCATCCACCACCATCTGCTCGGCCAGTTCGCCAAGGTCAAACGACGGGTTGCTGTCGACCACGCAATAGCGCGGCTCGTCGGCCGGAATGTCCCCCATGGAAATCAGCGGGCTCAGGTCGAGCTTTTTCTGCCTGTCGGTATGGCCGGCCATGAGCTCGATCAGGTCGAGGCGGCCGATCAGCTCGTCCATGCTGCGCACGCCGAGCTTCGCCATCCATTCGCGGGTTTCCTGCGCCACAAAGGTGAAGTAGTTCATCACCATTTCCGGCAGGCCGATGAAGTGCTTGCTGCGCAGCTTCACTTCCTGGGTGGCAACGCCGGTGGCGCAATTGTTGAGATGGCAGATACGCAGGAACTTGCAGCCCAGCGCAATCATCGGACCGGTGCCGAAGCCGAAGCTCTCGGCGCCGAGGATGGCGGCCTTGATGACATCGAGGCCGGTCTTGAGGCCGCCGTCGGTCTGCATGCGTACCCGGCCGCGCAGGCCGTTGGCGCGCAGCACCTGCTGGGCTTCGGTCAGGCCCAGTTCCCACGGCGTGCCGGCGTACTTGACCGACGTCAGCGGGCTGGCGCCCGTGCCCCCGTCGTAGCCGGAAATGGTAATGAGGTCAGCGTAAGCCTTGGCCACGCCAGCGGCGATGGTGCCCACCCCCGGCTCGGCCACCAGCTTGACCGATACCAGCGCACGCGGATTGACCTGCTTGAGGTCGAAAATCAGCTGGGCAAGGTCTTCGATCGAGTAGATGTCGTGGTGCGGCGGCGGCGAAATCAGGCTGATGCCCGGCTTGGAGCAGCGCAGCTGGGCGATCAGCGGGCTGACCTTGTCGCCCGGCAGCTGGCCGCCTTCACCCGGCTTGGCGCCCTGCGCCACCTTGATCTGCAACACTTCGGCGTTGACGAGGTAGTGCGGGGTGACGCCGAAGCGGCCGGAGGCGACCTGCTTGATCTTCGACATCTTTTCGGTGCCGTAGCGCACCGGGTCTTCGCCGCCCTCACCGGAGTTGGAGCGTCCGCCCAGCCGGTTCATGGCGATGGCCAGCGCCTCGTGCGCTTCGGGGCTCAGGGCACCGAGCGACATGCCGGCAGAGTCAAAGCGCTTGAGGATGGCCTCGACCGGTTCGACTTCTTCCAGCGGGATGGCGGCCTTGTCGTCGGCCTTGAGCTGCATCAGGTCGCGGAACATCGCCACCGGACGGCTGTTGACCAGATGGGCGTAGGTCTGCCAGGCGTCGTAGTCGCCGTTCTGCACCGCCTTTTGCAGCATCATCACCACGTCCGGGTTGTAGGCGTGGTATTCCTCGCCATGGACGTACTTCAGCAGGCCGCCCTGCGACACAGGACGCATCGGATTGAAGGCAAAGCGCGCCAGCGATTTCTGGTCGGCCTCAAAGTCTTCGAAGCGGGCACCCGACACGCGGCTGACGGTGTCCTTCAGGCACAGCTCGACCACATCGTCATGCACGCCGACGGCTTCAAACAGCTGGCCGCCGCGGTAGCTGGCGATGGTGGAGATACCCATCTTCGAGAGCACCTTCATCAGGCCCTTGTTGATGCCCTTGCGGTAGTGCTGCAACGCCTCGTTGACGCGCTGGTTGACCACGCCGGCCTGCACCATGTCGACGATGACCTGGTAGGCGAGGTAGGGATAGATGGCGGTGGCGCCGTAACCGATCAGGCAGGCAATCTGGTGCGGATCACGCGCAGTGCCGGTTTCGACCAGGATGTTCGAGCGGCAGCGCAGGCCGGCGTCGATCAGCGCATGGTGCACGGCACCGCTGGCGAACAGGGCATGGATCGGCAGCCGGTTAGCGGCGATGTTGCGGTCGGACAGCACCACGATCACCGTGCCTTCGCGCACGGCCTCGGTCACGTGCTCGCACAGGCGGCGGATGGCGCCTTCAAGGTCGATGTCCGACGGGTCGTAGCACAGGTCGAAGCTGGTGGCCTTCAGGTACGGCTCGGGGCGGGTGGTGACGTGGATGAACTTCTCGTGGCTCAGCACCGGGCTGCGGACCTCCAGGCGCTTGGCGTGTTCGGCGGTCTCGTCGAACATGTTGCGCTCAGGGCCGAACACCGAGTTGAGCGACATCACCACCGCTTCGCGGATCGGGTCGATCGGCGGGTTGGTCACCTGGGCAAACTGCTGGCGCAGGTAATCGAACGGCGAGCGCACCTTTTGCGACAGCACGGCCATCGGCGTGTCGTCGCCCATCGAGCCGGTGGCTTCCTGGCCGTCCTCGGCCAGTACGCGGATGACCTGGTCGCGTTCTTCCTGGCTGATGTTGAACATCTTCTGGTAGACGCCCAGCTGCTCGGCCGCCATCGGGGCCAGCGTGGTGTCATCATCCAGCGAGAATTCAAGCTTTCTGGCGTTGTCCTTGATCCACTGGCGGTACGGCTTGGCCGTCTTGAGCATGGCGTCGATGTCTTCCGGCATCAACAGCTCGCCCGTCTGCAGGTCGGCCGCAAAAATCTGCCCCGGCTTGACCCGGCCCTTCATCACCACGTCTTCCGGTGCGTAGTCCCAGACACCGACTTCGGACGAAATGGTCAGGATGCGGTCTTTGGTCAGCACGTAACGCGCCGGACGCAGGCCGTTGCGGTCCAGCATGCAGGCGGCGTAGCGGCCGTCGGTCATCACGATGCCGGCCGGGCCGTCCCACGGCTCCATGTGCATGGAGTTGAATTCGTAGAAGGCGCGCAGGTCCTTGTCGGTGGAGTCGACGTTCTGCCAGGCCGGCGGCACCAGGAGGCGCAGGGCGCGGAACAGCGGAATGCCGCCCATCAGCAGGCCTTCGAGCATGTTGTCGAGGCTCATCGAGTCCGAGCCGTCGGTCTGCACGATGGGACGCACGGCATCCATGTCGAGCATCGGCGACGCCATGATCTGCTCGCGGGCCCGTGCCCAGTTGCGGTTGCCCTGCACGGTGTTGATTTCGCCGTTGTGGGCAAGAAAGCGGAACGGCTGCGCCAGCTTCCACTGCGGCCACGTGTTGGTCGAGAAACGCTGGTGGAAGACCGCCAGGCTCGACTCGAAACGCGGGTCCTTGAGGTCAAGGAAGAAGGCCGGCAGGTTTTCCGGCGTCACCAGACCCTTGTAGGATAGCGTGTCGGGATTCAGGGTCGGGATGTAGAAGCTGGCATCCACGCCTTTGGCGGCCTTTTCGGCCAGCCGGCGGGCCACGTAGAGGCGGCGCTTGAAGTCGGCGTCATCCATCCCGAAAGGACAGTTGACGAATACCTGCCGGATCGCCGGCAGCGTCTTGAGGGCGTACTCGCCACAGGCCGACGCATCGGTCGGCACCTCGCGGTAGCCGGCCACTTCCAGCCCCTGGGCTTCCAGCGACAGGGTCAGGGCCGACAGCGAAGCGGCTCCGGTTTCCTCCTCCCGGCTGACAAATACCAGGCCAGCGGCATAGAGCTTTTTCAGCGCGATGCCGGCCTCGCCCGCCACTTCGCGCAAAAACCCGTCCGGCTTGCGGAACAGCAGGCCGCAACCGTCACCGGACTTGCCATCGGCAGCCACTGCCCCGCGGTGGGTCAGCTGCGCAAGCGAGCTGATCGCGGTGGAAACCAGCCAGTGCGACGGCTGATCGTCCAGTTGGGCGATCAGGCCGAAGCCACAGCTGTCCTGTTCAAATGCCGGGCTGTACAGCGTGCCCCGCAACCATTGTTGTCGTTCCATGTCCACCTGCCTGCGTAACATCAAATCATGACAAAGATGGATTGATTGTATGAATGGAAATTCCCGTGGAGCAACGGTTTTTTGTGCGCCGCAAATAATGATTAAATTCAATGATTTAAAAAAACAAAAATGGATTTTTTTGCTGAAAAACAATTCACAAAGCGCCATTCCCCCATCAGTGACACCGGCTGATGTTTAATAAAATAAACACAAAACCAGCAATAAAATCCTGAAAACAAGCAATTTTATTTAAATGTCATATAAAGAAAACCCAAAAAAACCCGCCATGTACTACACACGACAGGTCGGGATCATGACAGCCCGCTTTCCGGAAAACGGGCTGTCTGGTGCGTGGCCTTTCAGTCAGCCAGCCAGTCGCGTCCGGTCAGGAAATCCGACAGCAGCAGCGCCTCTGGCGAGCCGGCTTCCGGATGATGGTCATAGCGCCACTGTACCTGCGGTGGCATCGACATCAGGATGGATTCGGTGCGTCCGCCCGATTGCAGGCCGAACAGGGTGCCGCGGTCAAACACGAGGTTGAATTCCACATAGCGACCGCGGCGGATGGCCTGCCATTCGCGCTGCTGCGCGCCAAACGGCTGCTGGCGCCGCTTTTGCACGATCGGCACATAGGCCTCCAGAAAGGCATCCCCCACGCTGCGGGTCAGGGCAAAGCTCTGCTCGAAACCGAGGTCGTTCAGGTCGTCGAAAAACACGCCGCCGATGCCGCGCGGTTCGTTGCGGTGCCTGAGGAAAAAGTAGCGGTCACACCATTCCTTGTAAGCCGGGTAGCGATCGGCACCGAACGGCGCCAGCGCATCACGGCAGACGCGGTGAAAATGCACCGCGTCTTCGGCCTCACCATAATAAGGCGTCAGGTCCATGCCGCCGCCAAACCACCACACCGGCGGTTGGCCCTCGGCTGTGGCCATGAAGACGCGCACGTTCATGTGCGTGGTCGGCACGTACGGATTGCGCGGGTGCAGGACCAGCGACACGCCCATCGCCTCGAAGGCCCGCCCGGCCAGCTCGGGCCGGGCCGCGGTGGCAGAAGCCGGCAGTGCCCCGCCCTGCACATGGGAAAAATTCACGCCGCCGCGCTCGAACAGCGCGCCTTCTTCCAGCACACAGCTGAGTCCGCCCCCCCCGGCCGGCCGTTTCCAGCCGTCGCGGTGAAAACGGCCACCGCCGTCAAGGGATTCCAGCGCGTCAACAATGCGCGCCTGCAAAGAGGTGAAATAGTTCTTGAGGGAAGCAACAGGCAGTTCGGTCATGGCGGTTTTGATCAGGATCAAATCCGCCATTCTACCCGTGCTTTATGTCAGCGCCTGCTCAAGGTCGGCCAGCAGGTCGTCCACGTCCTCGATGCCGACCGACAGGCGCAGCATGCCCTCACGGATGCCGAGCGCCTTTTTCACCTCGGCCGGCATCGAGCCGTGCGACATGGTGGCGGAATGGTTGACGATGCTTTCCACCCCACCGAGCGACTCGCCCAGAGCAAACCACTGCAACCGCTCGGCCACCCGTGCCGCAGCCTCCCGGGTGTCGTCTTTGAGGCAGATGGTGACTACGCCACCAAAGCCGCGCATCTGCCGGCAGGCCAGTTCGTGCTGCGGGTGCGTTGGCAGCCCGGGATAAATCACCTTGTCGATCGCCGGATGCGTGGCCAGGAAACCGGCCACGGCCAGGGCATTGTCGCAGTGGCGCTGCATGCGCAAGGCCAGGGTCTTGATGCCGCGCAGGGTCAGGAAGCAGTCCTGCGGCCCCGGCACGGCACCAGCCGAGTTCTGCACCAGCTTGAGCCTGGCAGCCAGCTGCTCGTTGTCGGTGCAGACCACCCCCATGATCACGTCCGAGTGCCCGGCCAGGTATTTGGTGGCCGAGTGCATGACGATGTCGATGCCGGACTCGCGCGGGTTTTGCAGGTACGGCGAGGCAAACGTGTTGTCGATGGCCGTGGTCACGCCGCGGGCGCGGCAGATGGCGGCCACGCGCGGCAGATCCACCAGCTTGAGCAGCGGATTGGTGGGGGACTCCAGCCAGACCAGCCGGGTGCGCTCGCCAATGGCGTCTTCCAGCTGTTCCGGCCGGGTGGTCAGGTCCAGGAACGTCACCGTCACGCCGGCCGGGGCATGGATCCGGGTCAGCAGCCGGTAGGCACCGCCGTAGCAGTCGGCCACTGCGATCACTTCGTCGCCGGCTGCCAGCGTGGCACGCAGCACGGCATCAATGGCAGCCATGCCGCTGCCGAAAGCCAGCCCGTACTGCATGCCTTCCAGCGCCGCCACATTGGCTTCCAGCGCCGCACGGGTCGGATTGGCCGAACGCGAATAGGAGTACGGCTGCTCGTCGCCCAGCCGGTCGTAGCTGAAAATCGAGGTCTGGTACACCGGCGGCATGACCGCGTGCGTTGCCGGGTCACGTTCATAGCCGGCATGGATGGCGCGAGTGGCAAACTTCATAACGGTACTCCTGCACGCAGATCGGGACAGGCAGGTTAACAGCCGTCCAGAGCCGAGACAAATACGCCGGTCCGGCCCGGCATCCGGCGTTAACCCGCTGCTAAAAGTGTTGTGTTTTCATGCGGATGAGTCACGAAACCTGTATGGAGCTTTCACTCCAAATCAACGGGGGCATGACTGGAAAGGATCGAATTCCATATGGAAACCATTGATATTTCTCAACAATTTCAAAAGTACTTGCCTTTACATCCCATTACAAAAGGGATATTTTCCACGCCTTTCCAGCATTGCTGAATTCACGAATGTCCAACCAACGCGTTTTTGACTTCCTCCGTCACCAGCTTGCGAACTACCCCAAGGCCGACTGCCTGAGTGCACGCAAGGGGAAAGACTGGCAGCGTTTCAACACGCAGGAAGTCTTGGAAATCGTCGACCGCCTGAGCCAGGGGCTGCTCAAGCTCGGCATCCGTCGTGGCGATACCGTTGCCCTGATTGCCAACAACTGTCCCGAGTGGCACTTCATCGATTTTGCCCTGCAACAGATCGGCGCCGTCAGCGTGCCGCTGTACCCGACGCTGACGCTCGACGACATGCGTTTCATCGTGCAGCACGCAGAAATCAGGCTGGCCTTTGCCGGCGACAAGGCCCTGTTCGGCAAGCTCAAGGATGCCACCCAAGGCATGAACTGCCCGGTCTACACCTTTGACAACGTCGAGGGTGCTGCCAACTGGGAAGAACTCCTGATGGCCGGTGGCGACGGCAATCCCGAGGTACTGGCAGCATTGCGCGACTCGGTGCGTCCGGACGACCTCCTGACCATCATCTACACCTCCGGCACCACCGGCCGCCCCAAGGGCGTGATGCTGAGCCACCGCAACGTGGTCAGCCAGGTGGAAGCGGTCTGCCGCTTCGTCAAGCCGCTGGTACCGGGCCAGTGGCGCACGGTGAGCTTCTTGCCGCTGTCGCACGTGTTCGAGCGGACCGCCTGCTACTTCTACATCAGCGCCGGCGTCAGCATCTACTACGCCAAGAGCATGGACGTCATTGCCGCCAGCCTGCAGGACGTGCATCCGCAGATGTTCACCACCGTGCCGCGCCTCCTGGAAAAGGTATACGAAAAGTTCGTCTCCAAGAGCCACGAACTCAAGGGCGTGACCCGCAAGCTCTACGAAGCGGCGCTGCGCTTTGCCGAATCCTTCGAGCCCAACACTCCGCCCAAGGGGCTGGCCGCCTTGCAGTACAAGCTGTACGACAAGCTCGTCTACAGCAAGTGGCGGGCCGCCATGGGCAACGAACTCCAGCTCATCGTGGTCGGCTCGGCCGCCCTTCAGCCGCGCCTTGCACGCGTGTTCTGGGCTGCCGGCATCATGGTGACCGAAGGCTACGGCATGACCGAATCCGCTCCGGTCCTGACCGGCAACCAGCTGGACGCCGACCAGGTGGACATCGGCACCGTCGGCATCCCGCTCGACAACGTCGAGATCCGCATTGCCGAAGACGGTGAAATCCTCGCCCGCGGGCCCAACGTGATGATGGGCTATTACAAGGACGAGGAGATGACCCGCGAAACGCTCAAGGACGGCTGGCTGCACACCGGCGACGTCGGCGAGATCAACGCCCGCGGCAACCTGCGCATCACCGACCGCAAGAAGGAAATGTTCAAGACCAGCTGCGGCAAGTACGTTGCTCCGCAGGTGATCGAGAACAAGCTCAAGGAATCGGCCTACATCGACCAGGTGATGGTGGTCGGCGACGGCCGCAAGTACGCCAGCGCGCTGGTGGTGCCGCTGTTTGACCAGGTGCGCGCCTGGTGCAGCCAGCAGGGCCTCCAGATCAAGAGCGAGGCGGAAATGGCCAGCCACCCCAAGGTGCGCGAGCTGATCGAGCATGAGGTCAAGCGCTTCAACCGCCTGTTCGGCAGCTGGGAGCAGGTCAAGAAAGTGGCACTGGTCGAACGGCCGTGGAGCATCGATGCCGGTGAACTGGCCCCGACGCTGAAGCTCAAGCGCAAGGTCATCACCGAGCGTTTCCGCAAGCTGATCGACTCGCTGTACCCGCATCATTCCTGATCACTGATCCGGCCCGATAACGCCCCGGCACACCCGCTGTCCGGGGCGTTGTGCCGTTCTTCGCACAGTGCTGGCATCGCCGGCAAAAGTTTCCGAGGCTCAGACCACCGGGAGTTTCCCTCCCGTTTTCCGGAGCCAGAACCATGCTGCTTGATCCGCCCGACGCCCCCTCTCCCGACGACAACGACGACGCCCCGCACGGTCTCAGCCGCCGCCACCTTCTCGGACTGGGGGCCGCAGCCCTGCTTGCTCCCGCTTTCCGGCCGGTCCGTGCCGCGGCACCTGCCACCGGCGGGAACCTGCCGGCCGACGTGACCAGTGCCACGCCACCGGGCTTTCCATGGAAGAAATTCCATCTGGACATCGCGCCCGGCCCGACGCTGGCTGGCGGCGGCCAGTTGATCCGCATCAACAACCAGCCCAGCGGACCGGAAATCCGCCTGAAAAAAGGCGAGATGTTTTACGTCACCGTGCGCAACCGGCTCAAGCAAGCGACCACGGTCCACTGGCACGGCATCATCGTGCCCAACCTGATGGACGGCGTGCCTGACGTGTCACAGGTGCCCCTGCCGTCCGGCATCGAAACCACCTATGCCTGGCCGGTGGTGCAGTCGGGCACCTTCTGGTACCACTCGCACATGGGGCTACAGGAACAGCAGGGGCTGGCCGGTCCGCTGATCCTCGAAAGCCCGGACAATGACGGGCTGAAATATGACCGCGAAGCGGTGCTGTTCATGGAAGACCGCCTGACGACTGACCCGGAACAGGTGCTGGCCGCCCTGCAAGGCAAACCGGCCCCGCCCGTCGCCCAGGCTGCCGTCACCCCGCCCTCGCAGCCGGTGTTTCCCTATCCGGGCGGCAAGATGTTCGGCGTGGACGTGCAGTACGGCCTGTTTCCGCTCAACGGCCGCCTGTCCGACGAACCGGCGGTGATCGACGCCCGACCGGGTGAAGTGCTGCGCCTGCGCATCCTCAATGC
>JAGPIM010000219.1 GCA_018055005.1 Laribacter sp. | reverse complement strand
GCACTGAAGCCGCCGGCCAGCCCGCCGCCACCCAAAGCTGCACCACGCCCGCGCCCACCGGCCATCGTCACCCGGGCGGCGGACACGCCACCCGTAGCCGAAGAGCCGGCCCCCGCCGGCACCACGGCCACACCGCCAGCAGAAGAGGCTCCGGAGCAGGACACGCCGGCACCGGAAACGGCCACACCGCCGCCCGGCGAGCGCCCGTTTGCCCCCGACCCGGAACAGGAAGCCCGGCAACAGGCCGAAGCCTTCAGCCGGCAGTTTCCGCCCGCGGCCCGGCTGACTTACGAGGTGTATTACGGTGCCTTGCTGGCTGGCCTCGCCGAATTCGACTGGCAGCAGGACAACGGCCGTTACCGGCTCGAGGTGCGCCTGCGGCCGGTGTTCGGCAAACGGCTGGGCTATCTGTCGGAGGGACGGATCACCGCCGGCGGACTGACGCCGGATCGCTTCGAGGCGCGCAAAGGCGGAGAATTGCGCGAACAGGCCGAATTCGACTACCAGGCCGGCATCCTGCGCTACGGGCGCGACCTGCCCTTGCAGGAAACCGCCCTGCAAGCCGGTGCCCAGGACATCGTCAGCGTGGCGTTCCAGATTGCCCTGCGCGGCGCGGCGGCGTTTGCCGAACCGGTCCAGGTCACCACCGGCAAGAAGGTCTACCGCTACCCGCTGGAAGCGGTGGGCGAAAGTCCGATCAGCGTGGGCGACCGCGAGATCAACAGCATCCTGGTCAAAAGCCAGGCACGCGGCGACACGCTGGAATTCTGGCTGGCGCCGGACTACCACAACCTGCCGTTGCGCATCCGCTTTCGCGACGACGACAAGACCATTGACCAGCGCCTGATCAAACTGGTGATCGGCGCTGACACCATACTAGAGAAACCACCGAAGGACCCTTACCAAAATGGCCATTAATCCCGCTCAGTTCGACGCCGTTGTCGACGCCCTGCGCCGCGTGCTGCCGTGCGAACGCCCGGCTGACGCCGTGCTGTCGGCCTATTTCCGCGACATGCGCAAGCTTGGCGCGCAGGACCGCCACCTGATCGCCGAAACCATCTTCGCCGTCCTGCGCCGCCGCGCCTTCCTGACCGCCCTCACCGCCCCGTCGGCCACGCCGCGCCGGCTGGTGATCGCCAGCCTGATCAAGGTACGCGGCCTTAACGTACGCGAACTCGACGGCATCCTGACCGAAGCGGAAAAGAAATGGGTCGTCGAACTCAAGGCCGCCCATCCCGAACTGGACCTCGCCGGCCGTGCCGAGCTGCCCGAATGGGTGGTGGACGCGCTGCGGGCGGGCGGGCAGGACGACGACGCCATCGTCGCGCTCGGCCACTCGATGCAGAACAGCGCCCCGCTGGACCTGCGCGCCAACACGCTGAAAATGCGCCGCGAAGACGTGCTGGCCGCACTGCGCGCCGCCGGACTGGAACTGGCCCCGACACCGTTTTCGCCGGTGGGCCTGCGCGTCAAGGGCAAACCGCCGATCAACCGCCACCCGCTGTTCCTCGAAGGCGCGGTCGAAGTGCAGGACGAGGGCAGCCAGCTGCTGGGCCTGCTGGTCGGTGCCCGCCGCGGGGAAATGGTGGTGGATTTCTGCGCCGGTGCCGGCGGCAAGACCCTGCACCTGGGCGCAATGATGGCCTCGCGCGGCCGGCTGTACGCCTTCGACGTGTCGGAAAAGCGCCTCGCCAGCCTCAAGCCGCGGCTGGCGCGTTCGGGCCTGTCCAACGTGACGCCGCAACTGATCCAGAACGAGAACGACAGCAAGATCAAGCGCCTCGCCGGCAAGGTGGACCGCGTGCTGGTCGACGCTCCGTGCTCGGGACTGGGCACGCTGCGCCGCAATCCGGACCTCAAGTTCCGCCAGTCGCCGGCCAGCATCGCCGAGCTGAACAAGACCCAGGCCAGCATCCTGGCGCGGGCCGCCCAGCTGGTGAAACCGGGCGGCCGTCTGGTCTACGCCACCTGCTCGGTCCTGCCGGCGGAAAACGACGCCATCGTCGATGCTTTCCTGGCGGCCCATCCGGAATTCAGCGAAACGCCGGTCAACACGCTGCTGGAACAGGCCGGCGTGGCGCTGGACACCGGCAGCCGCCTGCGGCTGCTGCCGGGCGTGCACAGCACCGACGGCTTTTTTGCGGCCGTGCTGACGCGTACGCCACCGGTGAATGAGCAGGAAGTGGATGAACAGGAAAACGAACCGGCCGAAGCCGTTGAAACCGCTGGCCCGACCGACGAATCCGAGTGATTGCCAAAATGCGACACGCATTTGCATTGGCGGATTCAATAGGTCTAAATTTCATACCAATTAGACCGACTGAAGCCTCCTGATGCAGCGCAATTTCCTCCCTGACTGGTTTACGCACCCGACCAAGCGTCGTGCCCGGCGGGTCAACCGCCGTGTACGGGCGTTCTACCTGTCGCGGGCGCTGACGCGCCAGCGGCTGGCCCTGTGGGGAGGTGCCCTGCTGGTGGGGCTGGCCGGTGTCGTGCTGACCTGGGGCAGCAAACTCGCCAGTGTGGGGACGCAGGCGGCCTACGCGCTGTCGCCGTGGTGGATGCTGGTGTGGACGCCGCTGATGTTCATGCTGTCGCTGCTGATCGTGCAGGTCTGCGCTCCCGGTGCGGCCGGCGGCGGCATCGCCCAGACCATTGCCACGCTGGAGCGGCGCGGCGCCTTCTTGCGCGAGCGCTTTTTGACCTTCAGGGTGGCGGTGGTCAAGGTGCTGGCCACCCTGACCGGCATCAGTGCCGGTGGCACCTTCGGCTACGAGGGACCGATCATCCAGATCGGGGCGGCCCTGACGCACTCGCTCGGGCGCAGGCTCGGCATCCACAGCGAAAACGCCATCCGCACCACCATTCTGGCCGGGGGAGCGGCCAGTGTGGCAGCGGCATTCAACACACCACTGGCCGGTATCGTGTTTGCCATCGAGGAGATGGGCCGCAGCTTCGAGCCGCGGGCCAGCGGCATCATCCTGACCGCGGTGATCCTTGCCGGCCTGATCACCATGGCGGCATTCGGCAATTACGATTATTTCGGTACCACGGCCATCCATTTCCGGGCACTGGGCGGCTCGCAGCTGGCGGCCGTGCTGCTGACCGGCGTGATCTGCGGTGCGTTCGGCGCCCTGGCGGCACGGGCGATGCTGGCGGTGTCGACCGGCAGCCGCAGCCGCCTGCTGGCCTGGCGCGGTCGCCAGCCGATGCTGTTCGCCGCGGTCTGTGGCGTGCTGATTGCCCTGATCGGCATTGCCACGCACGGCGAGTCGTTCGGCACCGGCTACAACGAGGCGCACCGGATCGTGACCGGCAATGCACAAGGGCTGGAGTGGTTCGGCATCGTCAAGCTTTTCACCATGCTGGTATCGCAGATTTCCGGCGTGACCGGGGGGTGCTGGCGCCGTCGCTCGCCATCGGTGCCGGCTTTGGCTACGACATCGGCCGCCTGCTGCCGGAGGTGCATCCGCAGGCGATGGCGCTCCTGGGCATGGTGGGTTTCTTTGCCGGTTTTTCGCGTTCGCCGCTGACCGGACTGGTGGTGGTGATGGAGATGACCGAGTCGCCGTCGATGATCGTGCCGCTGATGGTGACGGCACTGATCGCCAGCGGCGTGTCGCGCCAGTTCAACCGCAAGAGCCTGTACGAGGCGCAGGCGCAACTGCTGCTGTCGGCATTGGTGCCGCCCCCGGCAACGCGCAAGGACAATTGACCCATCAGGCATGCCGACCTAGAATCCGACCGTTTCAGTCAACTTTATCGCGAGAGAGCCGTCATGCGCGACGTCACCGCCGAAATCCGCCAGCAGATCACCGACAATCCGGTTGTGCTTTACATGAAGGGCTCGGCCCAGTTTCCGCAATGCGGCTTCTCGGCCCGGGCGGTGCAGATCCTCAAGGCCTGTGGCGTTGACC
>JAGPIM010000218.1 GCA_018055005.1 Laribacter sp. | reverse complement strand
CGCTGGCAAAGCGCTTGGGCATGCCGTTGCTGTAGTAGTCGATGTGGAACTGCTTGAGCGTGACGTAGAACGGCAGGTCCTGCACGAAGTAGCCGTTGCCGGAATTGAGGAACACCACGTCGGCCGAACGGCCTTCGGGCAGGGTGACGCTGCCGCGGAACGACAGGTTGCCGGTACCCAGCCGGCTGGCGTCCGGAACCTGGCTTTGCGGCAGGTCGCGCGTTTCAGGGGTGACGCTGCCGAAGAATTCGGCCACCTTCAGCGGTACGTTGCCGTCGATCAGGCCGCCGATACAGATGACCACGAGGGCGATGTGGGCGAAGAAGTAGCCCAGCTTGTTGGCCGAACCTTTCTTGGCCGCCAGCATCAGGCCGTCTTCGCGTTCCTTGCGGCGGACGGCGAAGCCCTGTGCCCGCAGGTAGCTTTCGGCCGCATCGGCATCGACGGCATGGCCGATGTCGGCCGTGTGCGACATGGCGGCCAGCGAGTTGCTGCTGGCCTGTTCGCGCCAGCCGCGCATTTCGCGCAGGAAGCCCGGGGCATTGCGCCAGATGCACAGCCCGGTCGACAGCACGAGGAAGATCAGGATGACGAGGAACCACGCCGAGTGGTAGACGTCGAACAGCCCGAGCGCACGGTAGACCTCGAACCAGAAGGAGCCGAACTCGGCCACGTAGTTGGGCCAGGGTTCGTTCTGCCGCAGGACGGTCCCGATGACCGAGGCAATGGCCAGAATGGTCAGCAGACCGATGGCAAAACGCATCGAACTCAGCAGTTCAAAGAGGTCGGATGCAAGGGAAGGGCGGGAGCGGCGGCTGGACGTCATCGGCATCAACAAGGAAAAGGGGAAGCGGACCAGTCCGCTTCCCCCTGTTTATCACGATCGGTTTAAAGTTGACTTAATTCAACGCAAATGCAAGTCGATCGCAATGGTGGTCAGCGCAGACCGGAGATATAGTTCGACACGGTCTTGATGTCGCTGTCGCTCATGCGCTTGGCGATGTCGGTCATGATCGGGTTGTTGGCGCGCTCACCCTTCTTGAAGGCCAGCATCTGTGCTTCGATGTAGCTGCCGAACTGGCTGCCGACGCGCGGATACTGCGACGGCATGCCGTTGCCGGCCGGACCATGACAGGCCATGCAGGCCGGTACCTTGGCGCTGGCAATGCCTGTGCGGTAAATCGCTCGACCGGCTTCCATGGTCTTGGGATCCTGTGCTTCGCGTGCCTTGGGCTTCTGCGTGCCGAACCAGGCTGCGACGTTCTTCATGTCCTGGTCGGACAGGGTGGAGGCCATGCCCAGCATGATGGCGTTGTTGCGCTTGCCCGACTTGAACTCGGTCAGTTGCTTGACGATGTAGTCAGGATGCTGGCCGGCCAGCACCGGGTTGGCAGCGGCGACGCTGTTGCCGTCCACCCCGTGACAGGCGGCACAGATCTGTTCGGCGATCAGCTTGCCTTTGGCCGGATCGGCCGGAACCGGTGCGGGAGTCGGGTTCGCCAAGGCGCCGGCTGCCATGGTCAGGCCTGCCAGGGCCAGCAGCACGTTGTATTTCATGGTTTCTCCTAGCAAAAGAGGTCGCGGAACCGCTGCGTAAGTAGTATTTTGAAACGGCCTATTCTATACCAAATGATTTTGAGCGTTCCACACGATGCCGCTATTCCAAAACGCCACGTTCTTTACCACCGTCAACCATTTGCGCGATCTGCCGCCCACCAGCGCCGAAATCGCCTTCGTTGGCCGTTCCAACGCCGGCAAATCCAGCGCCATCAATGCCTTGGCCAACCGTACCCGGCTGGCCTATGTCTCCAAGACTCCCGGCCGTACCCAGCACATCAATTTTTTCCGGCTGGCCAGCCATTTTGACTATTTCCTGGTCGACCTTCCGGGCTACGGCTATGCCGAAGTGCCGGAATCCGTGCGGGCGCACTGGGTCGAACTGCTGGGCCGCTACCTGCAAACGCGCGAAAGCCTGATCGGATTGCTGCTGATCATGGATGCGCGACATCCTTTAAAGGAACTTGACATGCGCATGCTGGATTTCTTCCGCATGCGCGGCCAGCCGGTGCACATCCTGCTCTCGAAGGCGGACAAGCTGAACCGGCAGGAGCAGAACAAGACCCTGGCCACCGTCCGCCAGGCGCTGGCCGATTATCCGCAGGTCAGCATCCAGCTGTTTTCCAGCAGCAAGAAACAGGGACTGGAGCAGGTCGAAACCGTGGTCGCCGGCTGGTTTGCCGGGCTGGAAGCCCGACAGGCCGACGAGCTGACGAACGGAGAGGATGACGACCGAACTCCGGACCCGGACAGCGCGTCCTAATCCATAGCGCGTCTCGCGCTGCCCGCGTGGCCTCCCTGCGCGGGCGCCTTGTTCAGCAGCAAGGCTCCCCGTTCACCCGGCTCGCTCCCCCGCCAGCCGGGTTTTTTCCGTCGGCAGCACGGTGACCCGCGCCGGGGCGGGGTCCAGCCAGTGCACCCGTTTGGCCATGGATTCGCTGAGGGTAATGCGTCCTTCGCCGTCCACCAGCAGAAAGTCGCCGATGCCGAATGCCGCCGCCGAACGGGTCAGGTCACCGGCCGGTGCAAAGTAGAGCGATTTGGTCGCCACATCCGAGCGCAGGCCCGGCCGTTCGCCGGTGTTGACCAGTACGCTGACCGCTTCGCGCCGGCAGCCGGCGGTGCCGTCAGCCGGATTGACCAGGTGGCAGTAGCGGCGGCCGTCGACTTCGAAAAAGCGCTGGTAGTCGCCCGATGTACCCAGCGCCTCGCCGTCACGCAGGGCGATCACCGCCATGGCCCGCGGCTCGCGCGGGTGTTGCAGTCCGACCCGCCACGGTTCGCCCGGCGCCTTTTCGCCCAGTGCCAGCACGTTGCCGCCGATGTTGACCAGCGCCTGCCTGACGCCATGCTCGCGCAGGATGGTGGCACTGCGGTCCAGCGCCCAGCCCTTGGCCAGCCCGCCCAGATCCACGGCCACGGCCCGGTTGCGGCTGCGGGCCTGACCGCCGGCCAGTTCCACGTCTGCCATCGACGGTGCCGCCAGCAGCAATGCCTGCCGCGCCCGCTCGTCCGGCAGCCTGGCGGCGTAGCGGTCGGCATGAAACCCCCAGAGCTGGATCAACTGGCCGATAGCCGGATTGAAGCGGCCTTGCGAGCGCTGCTCGCCGTCCTGCGCCAGTTGCAGCAGTTCGGTCATCTCTGCATCAACGGCGGCCTGCTGGCCGTTGGCGAAAGCCTGGTTGATCCGCACGAGGTCGCTGCCCGGTTGCCAGGCGTGCAGCTTGCGGTGCAGGCGGTCGAGGTCGGCCAGCACGGCAGCCACGGCCGGTGCCGCCTGTTCGGTTGGCAATCCGGTCACGGTGACCTCGACCCGGGTGCCGAAGACATAGCTTTCCTGCTGGTAGCGTGGCGGAGGCGACGCCGTGCAGGCGGCCAGCAGCAGCGCCAGCATGGCTGCCAGCGCGGTGTGCATCAGGCGTTGCATCGTGCCTCAAGCGCCTCGACAAAACGGCTGGCCACGTCGCAGCCGGTCTGGTCCATGATTTCACGGAAGCAGGTCGGACTGGTGACGTTGATTTCGGTCAGGCAGTCGCCGATGACGTCGAGTCCCACCAGCAGCAGGCCCTGGGCGGCCAGCTTCGGGCCCAGTTCTTCGGCAATTTCGCGGTCGCGGGCCGACAGCGGGCGTGCTTCGCCGCGACCACCGGCGGCAAGGTTGCCGCGGGTTTCACCGGCTTTGGGGATGCGTGCCAGGCAGTAGTCGACCGGCTTGCCGTCGATCAGCAGGATGCGCTTGTCGCCGTCGGTGATCTGCGGCAGGTAGCGCTGCACCATCAGGCTGCGCTGGCCGTGCTGGCTCATGACCTCCAGCACCGAGCCCAGGTTGGGGTCGCGCGCCGACAGGCGGAAGATGCCTTCGCCGCCCATGCTGTCG
>JAGPIM010000217.1 GCA_018055005.1 Laribacter sp. | reverse complement strand
GTATGTCGTGAAACAGGAAAGCAACAAGGCCGGGCGCCATCTGGTATGGCTGCCGATCAGCGCCCTGATCGTGCTGGTGGTGGTGCTGGTCATGCTGGCGCAACTGGTCTGGAAAGACTGGCGTGACGAGCGTCAGGACACGTTGATCCAGGACATCCTGTGGCTGGAGCAGACGCTGCGCCAGCGTTTCCAGTCCATGGAGGAGTGGTCGGCCACGCACGGGGCGGATTATGCCCGCGGGCGCATGGATGCCGGACGCTTCCAGGACGCTGCGCGGCTGCTTCTGCGCGAGAATCCGGAACTCCTGGCCATCGAGCTGCGCAATCCTGGTGGTGATGTCCTCTGGTTTGCCGGCCGTTATGGTGATGTGCCCGAGCCCAATCCCCGTGCCGGCAACTATCAGCCTCTGGAACTGCTCGATACCGCCCGGCGTCTGGCCGCACCGGCCTACAGTACCGTTTATCCCGGCAATGACAGCCAGCCACTGGTCGACATGATGGCGCCGGTATTCGACAGCGGCCGGTTTCTGGGCGTGGTGCGGCTGACCTACCAGCTCAACCAGGTGCTGTATCACCATGTGCCGTGGTGGATCGCCCAGAAGTACCAGATCAGCGTGGTGGACCTGGGGGGCAGTCTGATCGCCAGCAAGTTCAACGTGGTTGAGCGCGTCAGTACCCTTTCGCACGAGATCGAATTCACCCCGCCCGGGCACGGGCTGCGGCTGAAGGCGACCTCTTACCGCAGCGGCCTTGGCATTGCCCTGCCGGTGCTGGTGTCCGTGCTGGTCCTGCTGGTGCTGCTGTTGACCGGCAGCCTGTGGAAGATCCGCCAGTACATCCGCCAGCGAGCCACGGCCGAGCAGGCGCTCCAGCGTGAAACGGCCCTGCGGGCATCGATTGAAAACTCGATGAAGAACGGTCTGATCGCCATTGATGCCGATGGTTGCATCCGGCGGGTCAACCGGGCGTTTTGCGACATGCTGGGTGTGGAAGAGTCCTGCCTGATCGGGCAGCGGCCGCCCTACAGTTTCTGGCCGCAGGAGCGGCATGCCGAGCTGGACGACCTGCTGGACGGAGTCCGGCGCGGCGAGATTCCGCCGCTCGGTTTCGAGCTGGTATTCCAGCGCACCGACGGTGTACGGTTTGACGTGCGGCTGTACGTGACGCCATTGCGCGACGGTACCGGTCGCCAGCAAGGCTGGCTGGCCAGTTTTTATGACATTACCGAACACCGGCGGCGCCGGCTGGCCGTGGCGGCAGCACAGGAACGGCTGGCTACCGTGCTTAACGGACTGGATGCCCCGGTCTGTGTCAGCCGGTGCAGTGACCGGCAACTGCTGTTTTCCAACCGGGCGTTTGAAGAAAACATGATCGGCAGCCCGGAAAACCCGTTCTGCGTGGTGTTGCCGTGGCCGCCGGATACCGATGTGCAAAGCCCGGTCCTGGATTGTCAGCTGAGCTTTGGCGGCTCCAGCCGGGTGTACCAGATCCACCGCCGGCAGATCGAATGGGTGGATGGCGAGGCGGTCTGGCTTGGCATCTACACCGACATGACCGAATCGGTCCGGCTGGCCGAGCGCGAACGGCTGCATGTCGAAAAGCTGCAGGCTACGGCGCGGCTGGTGACGATGGGCGAGATGGCGTCCACGCTGGCGCACGAGCTCAACCAGCCGCTGGCGGCCATTGCTACTTATGCCGCTGCGTGCGAGCGCCGCCTGCAGTCTGCCGGTGCCGGACAGGACATCGCGCAGATCCGGGTGCCGCTGGAGCGGATCGCCAGCCAGGCGCGACGGGCCGGCGCCATCATCCACGGTATCCGTGGCTTCGTGAAAAAGCACTCGCCGCAGCTCTCGCGCTGTGACATCAACCAGATTGTCGATTCCGTGCTGACACTGGCGCTGCCGGTCATGCGGCAGAACCGCATCCTCTTGCACACCGATCTGGATACGCGCTGTCCGCAGGTCGACATGGACCGGGTCATGATCGAACAGGTACTGCTCAATCTGGTCAATAATGCTGTCGAAGCCATGCGTGATGCCGCGATCGTGGCGCCACAGCTGCATATCCTGACACGCCCGACCGATGAGGGGGGCGTCGAGGTGCAGGTGGTGGACAACGGTCCGGGCATTCCGCCTGAACGGGTGAGCGAGCTGTTTACGCCCTTTTTCACGACCAAGGCCGAAGGGATGGGAATCGGGCTGAACATCTGCCGTTCGATCATCGAGCATCACCACGGCCGCTTCGATTACCGGCCTGGCCCTCAGGGGGGCTCGGTCTTCGGTTTTACCCTGCCGTCCACCCATCCCGCTGCCCGGACCGTGCAAGAGCAGGAGTTGACGGTATAATCCCTGCCTTTTCTGCCGTTATGACTGCTGTTTGCCATCGACCCTGGGCCGGTGGCGGGCGGCCAACCTGCCCATACATGATCCGCAAGCTCATCAGCCGCGTACTGCGTCTTCCCTCCCGCTCACGCCAGCACGACAACCGTGCCCGGGTTATCCCCTTTGTCCAGCATGGCGTGCGCCGCGACCAGGTCAGTCCGTCTGCCCTGAAAGTGACCAGCCGCCTGCAGGAAGCCGGCTTCGAAGCCTATGTCGTAGGCGGTGCCGTGCGTGACCTGCTGATCGGCCACGAGCCGAAGGATTTTGACGTGGCCACCAATGCCACGCCGGAAGAAGTCCACCGGCTGTTCCGGCGCTCGCGCATCATCGGTCGCCGCTTCCGCATCGTGCATGTGGTGTTCGGACGCGACGAAGTCATCGAAGTCACCACTTTCCGTGGCGACGGTCGTGACCTGCAAACCACCGAATCCGGCCGCATCATCTCGGACAACAGTTATGGCAGCATGGCCGACGATTCGCGCCGGCGCGATTTCACGGCCAATGCGCTTTACTACAATCCGGCAGACGAGACCATCCACGACTACCACCACGGCGTTCGCGATGTGACCGCCAAACGGCTGGTGATGATCGGGCAGCCGATCGAGCGCTACAAGGAGGATCCGGTGCGCATGCTGCGCGCCGTGCGACTGGCGGCCAAGCTGGGTTTCTCCATCGACGAAAGCACGCGCAAGCCGATCAGCCATCTGGCACCGCTCCTGCGCGATGTGGCCCAGGCCCGCCTCTTTGACGAGATGCTCAAGATGCTGCATTCGGGAGCCAGCTGGGCTTGCCTGACCCGCCTGCGCGCCGAAGGGCTGCACAAAGGAATTTTCCCGCTGCTGGATGCCGTGCTGGACCAGCCGGACGGCAGTTCCTTCGTGAAGCTGGCACTGGATCAGACCGACCAGCGGCTCAAGAGCGGTCGCGGCATTTCCGACGGCTTTTTGCTGGCGGCCCTGCTGTGGGGCGAGGTGCGCACCGAGTGGCAGCGGCGGCAGGATACGGGCGAGAAGCCTTTGCCGGCACTCTTTGACGCCATGGATGTGGTCGAGGCCAAGCTGGTGGACCGGCTGGCGATTCCGCGCCGCTTTCTCATCACCATGCGTGAAATCTGGTCCATGCAGCCGCGCTACGAAAACCGCAGCGGCAGCCGGCCGTTCAAGCTGCTGGAGCAGCCGCGCTTCAGGGCCGGGTATGACTTTCTGTGCCTGCGTGCTTCTGTGGGGGAAGTGCCGCAGGAACTGGCGCACTGGTGGGAAAAATTCCAGTACGCCGACAGTGAGGCCCGCAACGGCATGCTGGTGCGGGAAACTCGTGAAGGTCCGGTCAAAAAACGTCGCCGTCGCCACCGCAAAACGCCGGGTACCGATGCTTCCGGGGGCAGCGAGGCATGACGCTGGCTGCCATTGCGCTGGGTGCCAATCTGGGAGATGCCGCAGCCAGCGTGCGCGACGCCATGCAGGCGCTGGCTTCGCTGCCAGACACGCGCTGGCTCGCCGGGTCGCCGCTTTACCGCACGGCGCCGGTGGGCTATGCCGATCAGCCGGATTTTGTTAACGCTGTTGCTC
>JAGPIM010000067.1 GCA_018055005.1 Laribacter sp. | reverse complement strand
AAGGTTTCCGGGTTGACCTCGATGTGCGGCGTATGCGCGTTGCGCACCATGTCGTTCTTGGTGATGGCGCGCGTGTTGCGGACCGGCTCGACCAGCCGTTGCAGCCCGTAACGCTCGGCAATGCCGTTGGCCACGCCGGCCTGCGAGGCGAAGGTGATGCAGGTCTTGTGCAGGGCCGAGGCAAACGCGCCGTACATCGGGCGGTAGATCACCGGCTGCGGCGTCGGCAGCGAGGCGTTCGGGTCACCCATCAGGCTCCAGGCAATCATGCCGCCCTTGATGACGAACTTCGGTTTGGCACCGAAGAAGGCCGGCTCCCACAGCACGAGATCGGCGAACTTGCCGACTTCCACCGAGCCGACCAGATGACTGATGCCTTGGGCGATGGCCGGGTTGATGGTGATCTTGGCCACGTAGCGCAGTACGCGGAAGTTGTCGTCGTCAGCATTGTCTTCCGGCAGCTTGCCGCGCCCCTGCTTCATGGCGTCAGCAGTCTGGATCGAACGCGCCCAGCTTTCGCCGACCCGGCCCATGGCCTGCGAGTCACTGGAAATGATCGAGATCACGCCCATGTCGTGCAGCACGTTTTCGGCGGCAATGGTTTCCGGACGGACCCGGCTTTCGGCAAAGGCCACGTCGGTTGCCACCTTCGGGTTGAGGTTGTGGCACACCATGGTCATGTCGAACAGTTCGGCCTGCGAGTTGATGCCGAACGGCAGGGTCGGGTTGGTCGAGCTGGGCAACACGTTGCTGTAGCTGGCCACCCGGATGATGTCCGGAGCGTGGCCGCCACCGGCACCTTCGGTGTGGTAGGTGTGGATGGTGCGCCCGTCAAACGCGGCGATGGTGTTTTCGACAAAACCGCCTTCGTTCAGCGTGTCGGTGTGGATGGCCACCTGCACGTCATATTCGTCAGCAGCCTCCAGCGAAGTACGGATGGCTCCGACAGTGGAACCCCAGTCCTCGTGTACCTTGAGGCCGGCGGCACCGGCTTCGATCTGCTCGGCGATCGGTTTCATGCCGGACGAGTTGCCCTTGCCCAGAAGGCCGACGTTGATCGGCAGGGCGTCGAACGAACGCATCATCATTTCGAGGTTCCAGGTCCCCGAGGTGATGGTCGTGCCGTTGGTGCCGTCGGTCGGCCCGAGGCCGCCGCCGAACAGGGTGGTGATGCCGTTGGACAGTGCGGCTTCGGCCTGCTGCGGCGAGATCATGTGCACGTGGGCATCGATGCCGCCGGCCGTCAGGATCAGGTGTTCGCCGGAAATGGCATCGGTTGCCGGCCCGACGGCCAGCGATGGCGTGACGCCGGGCATGGTCGAAGGGTTGCCGGCCTTGCCGATGCCGCAGATGCGGCCGTTCTTGATGCCGACATCGGCCTTGATGACGCCCAGGGTGGCGTCGATGATGGTGACGTTGGTGATCAGCAGGTCCGGTGCACCGCCAATGCTGGTCAGCTCGTTGTCCATGCCCATGCCGTCGCGCAGGGTCTTGCCGCCGCCGTACACCGCCTCGTCGCCGTATACGCGCAGGTCTTTTTCAATGGAAACAAACAGGTTGGTATTGCCCAGACGGATCTTGTCACCCGTGGTCGGACCAAACAGGTCCGCATATTGCTGCCGGGAAATAGTGGACATCGTGTATGCCTTTCCTCATCAGATGGAACAGACGGCCCGGACAGGCCGCCAGCCGGTCATGACCGGCTTCAGGCCTTGCGGTGCTTGAAGCCGAACAGTTCCATGCGGCGCAATGCTTCGGCCTTGCGCGGCTGGTAGACGTTTTTCGCTTCGTCACCGCCGGTCCAGCCATCGACGAGGTTGTTGAAGCCGTTGACACGACGCTTGCCGGCAAGCGGCACGAGATCGACCTCGCGCTCGTCACCCGGTTCGAAACGGATGGCGGTGGTGGCCGGAATGTCGAGGCGCTTGCCGAAGGCCTGTTCGCGGTCGAATTCGAGCGCGGCATTGACTTCGAAGAAATGGAAATGTGATCCGACCTGGATCGGACGGTCACCGGTGTTGCGGATAACCAGCTTGGTCACCGGACGGCCGGCATTGAGTTCGATGGGACCGTCGGCGAACACGACGCCGCCCGGTGGAATGTACTGGGTCATGGTGCTAACTCTCCGTCAGACAGATTGAAGGCAGGGTGTGCAAGGACGGTTCACTGGATGGGGGAGTGCACCGTGACCAGCCGGCTACCGTCGGTAAAGACGGCTTCGACCTGCACGAACGGAATCATTTCCGGAACGCCTTCCATCACGTCACCGCGGGTCAGGACCGTAGCGGCAGCTTTCATGACGTCCTCAACCGTTTTTCCGGCGCGGGCACCGTCCAGTGCAGCCGCCGAGATCACGGCAACCGACTCGGGATGGTTGAGCTTGATTCCCTGGGCCTTGCGCTTGTGCGCTACTTCGGCGAGGCAATAGATCATGAGCTTGTCGAGCTCACGCGGAGTGAGATGCATGGATAACCTCCATTTGCAAATGCGGGGTGCCGGTGCGCCCGGACGGCCCGGACGATGGGGCGAGTCGCAAATCGGGCGACTGTTGCCGGTGTAGTCAAACGGCGTGGAAGGTGTCAGGGATGGCTGACAGACGGACGGAGTACGGCCTTACACGGAGTGAATCGGCAAAGTCCTCGTGAATCGACATGGGCATGGCCCCGATGGGCATGAAGGGCAGAAAACGGGGCAAAACCCGTCAGGCTTTGTCCGTGCGGAAAAACCCCACAAAAAAAATGGCCCGATACGGCACAAAAGTGCGCAATTTCCCTGGCAAGCGATGACGTTAGGATTACAATCACGCCCGCCCGCATGGCACAGGTTCCCGGCCATCCGGCAGGGCTTTCCGGCCCCATGCGCCAGAGCGCGCGGCACTGCGCCGACTCCGCCCTGGCAGACGGCACCCTCTGCGACTTTTCCCTGGACTTCCACTACACAAAAACTGCCTCAAGGCCGGCACGCCCCATCGCAGAACAGCCCATGAAGGATTCATGCATGCGCTTTCGCTTTCCCATCGTCATCATTGACGAGGACTTCCGCTCCGAAAACACCAGCGGCTCCGGCATCCGCGAGCTCGCCTCCGCCATCGAGGGGCATGGCATGGAAGTCATCGGCTACACCAGCTATGGCGATCTGACGGCTTTCGCCCAGCAACAAAGCCGGGCGGCCGGTTTCATCCTGTCGATCGATGACGAAGAATTCCATACTGCGGACAGTACTGACGCCGCCTTGGGCAAACTGTACGGTTTCGTGGCCGAAATCCGCCGCCGCAACCCGGACATCCCGGTGTACCTGTACGGCGAAACGCGCACTGCACGCCACATCCCCAACGACATCCTGCGCGAGCTGCACGGCTTCATCCACATGCACGAGGACACGCCGGACTTTGTCGCCCGCCACATCATCCGCGAGACCAAGTCCTACCTCGACACGCTGGCGCCGCCGTTCTTCCGCGCACTGGTCGATTACGCCAACGACGGCTCCTACTCGTGGCACTGCCCAGGGCACTCGGGGGGTGTGGCTTTCCTCAAGAGCCCGGTCGGCCAGATGTTCCACCAGTTCTTCGGTGAAAACATGCTGCGCGCCGACGTATGCAATGCGGTGGACGAGCTGGGCCAGCTGCTGGACCACACCGGCCCGGTAGCGGCAAGCGAGCGCAACGCCGCGCGCATTTTCAGTTGCGACCACCTGTTCTTTGTCACCAACGGCACCTCGACCAGCAACAAGATCGTCTGGCACAGCACCGTGGCCGCCGGCGACATCGTGCTGGTCGACCGCAACTGCCACAAATCGAACCTGCACGCGATCATGATGACCGGCGCGATTCCGGTGTTCCTGATGCCGACGCGCAACCACTACGGCATCATCGGCCCGATTCCCAAGAGTGAATTCGCACTCGACAACATCCGCAAGAAAATCGAGGCCAACCCGTTCGCCCGCGAGGCACTGGCAAAGAATCCTGACGCCAAGCCGCGCATCCTGACGCTGACGCAGTCGACCTACGACGGCATCCTCTACAACGTCGAAGAGATCAAGGGCCTGCTCGACGGCGAAGTTGACACCCTGCACTTTGACGAAGCCTGGCTGCCGCACGCCAGCTTCCACGACTTCTACGGCGACTTCCACGCCATCGGCGAAGACCGCCCGCGCTGCAAGGAGTCGATGATTTTCTCGACCCAGTCGACCCACAAGCTGCTGGCCGGCCTGTCGCAGGCTTCGCAGATCCTGGTGCAGGATCCGGAAAACCGGCAGCTGGACGTGCCGTCCTTCAACGAGGCGTACCTGATGCACACCTCGACCAGCCCGCAGTACGCCATCATCGCCAGCTGCGACGTCGCTGCCGCGATGATGGAGCAGCCGGGCGGGCAGGCGCTGGTGGAAGAATCACTGGTCGAGGCACTGGATTTCCGCCGCGCCATGCGCAAGGTGGACGAAGAATACGGCCGCGACTGGTGGTTCCGCGTCTGGGGTCCGGAAGAGCTGTCCGACGACGGCATCTGCGACCCGGCCGACTGGCAGCTCAAGCCCGAAGACCGCTGGCACGGCTTTGCCGGCATCGAGGAAGGCTTCAACCTGCTTGACCCGATCAAGGCCACCCTGCTGACCCCGGGGCTGGACGTGGACGGCAGTTTCGAGGAAATGGGCATTCCGGCTGCCATCGTCACCAAGTACCTGACCGAACACGGTGTGGTGGTGGAAAAGACCGGGCTTTACAGCTTCTTCATCATGTTCACCATCGGCATCACCAAGGGCCGCTGGAACACGCTGATCTCGCTGTTGCAGCAGTTCAAGGACGATTTCGACAAGAACCAGCCGATGTGGCGGATCATGCCCGAGTTCGTTGCCCGGCATCCGCAGTACGAGCGGGTCGGCCTGCGCGACCTGTGCCAAAAGATCCACCAGCTCTATGCACGCCACGACATCGCCCGCCTGACGACCGAGATCTACCTGTCGGAAATGGAACCGGCGATGAAGCCTTCCGAGGCCTTTGCCAAAACGGCACACCGCGAAATCGAGCGCGTGCCGGTGGACGAATTGCTGGGCCGTGTGACTGCCGTGCTGCTGACGCCGTATCCGCCGGGCATCCCCCTCTTGATCCCGGGCGAGCGCTTCAACCGCACCATCGTCGACTACCTGAAGTTCGTGCAGGACTTCAACCGCGAACTGCCGGGCTTTGAAACCGACGTGCACGGTCTGGTCGCCACCGAGCGTGACGGACGCAAGGTGTACTGCGTCGACTGCGTGTACTGACCTTCCCCGTCCCGTCCCGGCAGGCATCCGTCAGGCCGGGCGGGACGGACAAGCATCAAGGCGGCAATCCGGCTTGCTGGCCGGTGCCTGCCGGCACTTCCCGCTTTCACAATTCATCCCGCCCTGTTTTCAGCAAATGGTTTCTTGCCGGCATTTTATTCCTGATTCAAACACCATCAATTCCAAAAGCATAAGCAATCTTTGCCAGCCAATAGGCAATTGATGAAGATCAAGCATATTCCATAAATAAAGTCACAAATACCGGTTTTGACTCGGGCATAATTCTTGGCTAATCCGTGACAGCACGTTTGATCCTTGGATCCTTGGTCTTTTATTTCAACGAGGCACCCGATGAATACACTGGCACGCTTTGCCATTACGCTGCTTGTATTTCTGGGCCTTGGTGGATGCCAGGATGAAAACCGCCCCAGAATTGAAGCCGTGACAACAGCTTCTGCAGCCAGTCCTGAATCCGGCAAGACAACCGGCAATCTCCCCAGAATTGCGCTGGTAATGAAATCGCTGTCCAACCCTTATTTTATCGAGATGGAAAAGGGAGCCAGACAGGCCCAGACAGAAAACCGTCTGGAATTGTTCGTCAAGGCAATAGGACTGGAAACTTCTATAGACCAGCAAATCCAGTTTGTTGATGACATCGTCAACAACAGGTCAGCTGACGCCATAATCATCGTACCTGCTGATTCCAGCCGGCTGGCGCCGGTCGTTGCCCGCGCCTGTAAAGCCGGTATTCACATTATCAACACGGACACCCGGCTGGATGCCGATGCACTGGCACAGGAAGGCATTGGCCAATTGCCATATATCGGCGTCGACAACCATCATGCGGCATACAAAGCGGCCGCCTATCTGGCTGCCAGCCTGCCTCCGAGATCCGAAGTCGCCATCATCGGAGGCAACTCCAATACCATCAATGTATTACGCCGCCGCGAAGGTGCACGCCAGGCTTTCGAAACAGCAGGCATGCGGCTGGTAGCAACCCAGAACTCGTGGACCATCAAGCAGGCTCATGAAATCACCGGCAACCTGCTGAAGCAGAACCCGGACCTGCGCGGCATTTACTGCACCAGCGACCTGATGGCGCTGGGAGTCATCCGTTATCTGGCTGACCAGGGCATCCGCCAGGTGAAGGTTGCCGGTTTTGACGGCATCGCCCAGGCCCGTGCCGCACTGGCCAGCAACCAGATGGTGGCAACGATCGACCAGCGTCCGGCCGAACAGGGTTACCTCAGTGTCAAGGCAGCCCTGGATGCCATCGCCGGCAAGCCGGTTCCCGGACAGCTCAAGGTGGAAACCGAACTGCTGACCCGCAGCAGCGTGCAGCAGCCATGAAGTTCAAGGCCAACATTTCGCTCAAGCTGGCAGGATTCCTGCTGGCCATCTGCGTGCCGCCATTTCTGCTGTACCAGATCCTGACGTTCAGCATTGTGCGGGACACCATGGTGGAAATGGCCACCAAAAACAGCATGAACCTGCTGGTCGACCAGGAGGTCTACCTCGCGCAGCAGCTGGACCATATCGAAGACCTGTTGCGCAACATCAGCGCCATCGAAGAAATCAAGCAGGCCATCCGGCGTGCCGATGCCGAGGCCAGCAGTACGCCGCCGTCATCGCGATCCGGTCTCATCAGCACAATTGACCAGATTTCCACCCAAACCCGCATCGGCACCATCCTGAGCGGATACAGCAGCCTGAACGGACTGGTATCGCTCGACATTTTTTCGACTGGCGGCCAGCATTATCACGTAGGCGACACCCTCAGCAGCCGTTACGTCAACACCACCCGGATCAAGCAGCTGATCCGCGAATCACGCCAGGCCGGCAGCAATATCTACTGGCACGGCATACGCGGCAACATCAACAACTCATCGGACCAGAACAAGGTCATCGTTGCCAGCAAGACCCTGTGGGACACGCGCCAGACAATCGATGCAGGGACACCGAGACCGCTGGGTACGCTGCTGGTCAACTATGATCCGACCGCGCTGTACCTCCATCTCGACCGGCTGGAAATGGGCCGGGGCTCCCAGTTGCTGGTGGTGGATCGTGCCCGCCGCCTGCTCTACCACCCGGATGCTGCGCTGATCGGCCAGCCCGTTGCCCCCAGTCTGGGACAGTTGCTGACCGGCGAGTCCGGATCGCTGACCGTCGATCTGGCCGGCCAGCCCACACTGCTCAACTACCGGAGGCTGCCGGCCCAGAACTGGTACATCATCAGCACCGTTCCCCGTGACGAACTGCTGGCACCCCTGCGGCACATCACCCATACCGGCGCAGCCCTGCTGGCAGGGATTCTGGTCCTGCTGGTCTGGCCATTACGACTGTTCGACCGCCGAATCATCCAGCCCATCCGCGCCCTGTCGGACGGATTCCGCGATTTTCAGGCCAAGCGGCTCGCACCTGACTGGCGCATGCCGCCGATGAAATCACTGAGCGAAATCAGCGAGCTGACCGGCTGGTTCAACACCTTCCTCGACAGCATGGAAAACCAGCGCCAGGCCGAAGCCGACCTGCGGGTGGCCGCCACGGCCTTTGAAGCACAGGAAGGCATGGTCATCACCGATACCGACACCCGCATCGTGCGGATCAACTATGCCTTCAGCAACATTTCCGGCTACAGCGCCCGTGAAGTGCTGGGCAAGCCGATCCGGATGCTCAAGTCCGGCCAGCACAACGCGGCCTTTTACCAGAGCATGTGGCAATCGATCCAGGACAACGACAACTGGCACGGCGAAGTCTGGAACCAGCGCCGCAACGGAGAAATCTATCCCTGCTGGCTCACCATTACCGTTGTGCGGGACCCGCAGGGGGCAATCACCAACTACGTCGGCACCATCATCGACATCACCCAGCGCAAACAGGCCGAGGAAGAGATCGAACGGCTGGCCTACTACGACCCGCTGACCCACTTGCCCAACCGCCGCCTGCTGCTGGACCGCCTGCGGCAGGCCTGCGTGGCCTCAGGCCAGAACCAGCAGGTCGGTGCCCTGCTGTTCATCGACATGGACAATTTCAAGTTCCTGAACGATACCCAGGGACATGACAAGGGCGACCAGCTCCTGCAGCAGGTGGCCAGCCGCCTGCGCAACCAGGTACGTGAAACCGACACGGTCTCCCGCCTGGGTGGCGACGAGTTCGTGGTCATGCTCGAAGGCCTGGGAGCCGGCATCGCCGATTCGGCTACCCACGCACGCAGCATCGGTGACAAGCTACTGGCCAGCCTGCAAGCGCCTTACGAACTGGGCAGCCATGTTCATCACTGCACCTCCAGCATGGGTGTCACCCTCTTCCGCGGCCGGGACAACAGCGTCGAGGAAATCCTCAAACAGGCCGATCTGGCCATGTACGAAGCCAAGGCCGCCGGCCGCAATACCTTGCGCTTTTTCGACCAGGCCATGCAAAAGGCCGTTGACGAGCGTGCCGATCTTGAGGGCCACCTGCACCAGGCCATCGAAAACCGGCAGCTGGAACTGCACTACCAGATCCAGGTGGATGACAACGGTCAGGTACTGGGAGCCGAAGCCCTGCTGCGCTGGCACCATCCGCAACACGGGATGATGAGTCCGGCGGTGTTCATCCCGGTGGCCGAACAGTCCGACCTGATCGTGCGCTTCGGAAACTGGGTGCTGGAAACCGCCTGCCGGCGCCTGGTGCAATGGGCAACCGACCCGGCCCTGGCCCGGCTGACACTGGCAGTCAATGTCAGCGCCCGCCAGTTCCGGCAGCCGGAATTTGTCGGTCACGTCCTGCGCATCCTGAAAGACACCCGGGCACCGGGCAGCCGCCTGAAGCTGGAACTGACCGAAAGCCTGCTGATCGGTGACGTATATGACACCATCAGCAAGATGAATGCCCTCAAGGCGCACGGTATCGGGTTTTCGCTGGATGACTTCGGCACCGGCTATTCGTCACTGAACTACCTGCGCCGCCTGCCGCTGGACCAGCTCAAGATCGACCGCTCCTTTGTCCGCGACGTCGCCCAGGAGCCGGTGGATGCGGCCATCGTGCGCACCATTCTTGCGCTTGCCAACACCATGGGACTGGGCGTGATCGCCGAAGGGGTAGAAACCGAGGCCCAGCGTACATTCCTGACCCTTCTGGGATGTCATGCCTACCAGGGTTACCTGTTCGGCCGCCCGCTGCCAGAAGATGAATTCCTGACGCTGGTCAGACACTGGCAGGCAGAACGCGCCAGCATGATCCCCTCTCTCGCCTGACCTGACAGGACGGCTCTGTGGTCATGCATCCGGCCATCACACCGGCGGCCGGATGCATCTGCCAGACAAACTGCTGCGGCCTACCGCCGGGTGGCAGCCGGCACCATGCAAAATCCGGCCAATACGGATCAGCCCGGGCACTGCATCCAGTCTCCACCACAGCCAGACACCAGCTACCGGCGCGCCCGGACAGCCTCTGGAGCATGGACAGCATGGGTCAGCAGCAGCACGCCGTGATGCGCCATCGACGGGCAGGACTGCCAGCGGTAATCGGCAGCCGGGTCAATGGACTGCGGCCGTTTCAGCCGGAAAAAAATGTTCAAGACGGGAAGTCATGACAATGGGTACCTGCTTGTCACGACAGCAGCAGGGACGGCGATAGATACAGGCAGATGACCGAACCATGAGCAGGCAAAACACTTAGATACGCGAGCTGTCAAACAAAACAAAAATCCCTAATGGAAAATTCCATAAAAGATTTCAAGCATTAATGGCATAAGCCAGAAGAATATTCAGTTTTTTTGTTGCTAATTAGCAACATACAGTCAAGCACACTTTACCCTTTAAAAACATTGCATTAGCAGTTTATTATGTTTAATGAATTAACAACACCCATTTGTCAATGACTTACAATTGCTTCAGGCAAGTTACTTTCCATATTGTTCGTCCTATCGATACGGAGCCGTAGTCGATGCCGGACTAGCCGGCTTTCAGTAAAAACTCAAGGATGAGCAAAATGAAAAAGATCATCGCTGTTGCAATCGCCGCACTGCCGATGGCCGCCATGGCCGACGTGCAGATCTATGGTCAGTTCGAAGGTGCCGTCGAAGCCGGCAATACCTTTGGCTATGGTGACGTGTTCAACACTAACACCCGCGTTGACGATACCGGTTCCCGTATTGGCTTCAAGGGCACCGAAGACCTCGGCAACGGCCTGAAAGCCATCTGGCAAGTCGAACAAGCCCTGAGCATTGATGGCGACCAAGCCAACAACTCCAACGGTAATAACAAGTGGGCAACCCGCGACACTTTCGTCGGCTTGCAAGGCGACTGGGGTAAAGTACGTTTGGGTCGTCTGAGCACCTTCCAGAACGACAGCATGGAACGCTTTGACCCGTGGACCTATGGTAAGGGTGTGAACGGCATGAGCTACACCTCGGCCAACACCATGGACGGCCGTATCAACAATGCTGTGCGTTATGACACCCCGAACCTGAACGGCTTCAAGGCTGCTGTGCTGTACGGTACCGACGAAGTTCGTGCTGTCGATGCAAACGGCGATCGTCGCAACTCCAGCGTGTGGAACCTTGGTGCCAGCTACGATTACGCCGGCTACTTTGTCAGCGCTGGCTACACCCACCAAGGTGATGCCAACCAGGCTGGCGACAAGAGCGCTAACTACTGGCGTCTGGAAGGTGGCTACGAAGCCAACAACCTGCTGGTTGCTCTGGCATACGGTCAATCCAAGACCTTTGCTAACAGTGCCTTCGGCTCTGGCCTGATCGCCCCGGCTGGCTACGGCTTTGAATCCATCCCTGTCGGCTCCGTTGGTGCAGTTGGTGCAAATGACGCCATGAAGGCCAAAGAACTGGCCTTGACCGTGGCCTATACCATTGGCAACTTCACCCCGCGCTTCTCGTACGCCCGCGTCTTTGACATCCGCGTCCAGAACTACGCAACCGGTACTACCAACGACTACGCTAACAACAGCATCGACCAATTCGTGCTGGGTGTGGACTATGCCCTGTCCAAGCGTACTATGGCTTACGCCTCCTACGGCTACGTCAACCACGACGCTACCTTCAAGGCTGCTAACGAAACTGAAAGTAGCGAAAACACCTTCGCTCTGGGTCTCGTCCACAAGTTCTGATCGAACTTCTGACACAGCTTGAGAAAGGCGGCTTCGGCCGTCTTTTGTCATTTCCGGCCCCTGACAGCAGAATGCCATTCTGTCGAGGTCAAGTTTTTTCGGACACCCCGACAAGGGGGAACCACCACAGCTCATAGGCATTGGGTGACAGATAGTCCAGCTTCGAGTGCAATCGGTAGAAGCCGACGATGTAGTCCGTGATGCCCCGAGCGGCTTCGGCGTGGTTCGCGCAGTCTCGTGGCCAGACCCGCTTCAGGTTCAGGAAGCACGGCTCCATCACCGAGTTGTCCCGGCCGTTCCCTTTGCGTCTCATGCTCGCGCGTGCGCCATGGCAGCGCCAGCAGCGTGCGGCAGACTTCACTGGCGTACCTGACTGCCGCAGTCCGAGTGGACGATCAGTTCAGACGCTGGCTGGCGTTGGGCGATGGCCATCCGCAATGCGGCACAGACTCGTTCGGCCGGCATGCCCGGTGCCATTGCCCAGCCGATGATCTTGCGCGAGAACAGATCCATCGCCACCGCCAGATATAGCCAGCCGCTACGGGTGTGCAGGCAGGTGATATCGGAGACCCTCGCCTGGTTGGGGCCGGCAGGATCGAACTGCCGGTCCAGCACATTGGACGCCACCGGCAGGCCGTACCGGCCATCTGTCGTGTGTACGACGTCAGACCGTGCGCAGCCTGTGTTCACGCATCAACCGGCGAACCCGATGGCGGCCAGGCTGCAGGCCCTTGGCGCGCAGCACCTTTGCAGTCGGGCAATACTCCGGTAAATCATCAGAGTTGCCGGGTGAAGAAGGCCGATGTTTTTTTCAGGATTTCATCGTCCTCGTGCGAGCGCCGGACTTCGGCTTCCAGGGCGCGTATGCGCTGTCGTTCGGCGGTCAGTGGCAAGCCAACCTTGGGCAACCCCTGCTGCTCGGCCTCGTACTGGGCGATCCAGCGACGGACAGCGGTTCCTCCAATGTCGAGATCCGGGCAAACCTGACTGATGTACAGGCTCTGTTCCCAGATCATCTTCACGACCTGGAGCTTGAGGTCCGCGTCGAATGTTCTGCGTTATCTGATAATCAATATTTCCTCAATGGGTGAATGATCCCCCATCAAGGTGTCCTCAGAAAGTAGACCACGTCACAATTACTCACTTTTCGAGAGCACCCTGCATTCCGCAAACAATGACAATTTGATCGACATGAATTCTCCGCACATTAATTCCATATGTGCAATTTCCTGTCTTTAATACGGAAAAATGACACCGGACCGGCATTATCCGAACCAGATTTACATGAATGGCAAACAACTTGCCCAGCAAATGCCAATAGAATTAAAAAAACGTTATATATTACATTTGCAATAAAATAAAACAATAAATATTCCGATTGACTGCAATCAATTAAACCAATCTTAAGCGTGGCTTCATCCATTCATCAGGTTGAAAATTTCAACATCCGTGCAGGCCTTTGTCATGGATATGAAATTTCATGCCGGTGGGAGCCGCATCATGACTTGTGATCAAAAAGAACCACGCACATCCAGCGATATAAAAAAGCTGCTGATTATTGCGCTTGTCATTTTACCGATATGCATGGTTGGAGCCACGGCTGCATATGGCTTCATTGTATGGGGCCTGCAAATGCTCTGGCTCGGATTACCGGGCGCTTAGCATTGATTCCATGATCGGGAGCAAAAAATGATGAAGCACATCAAAAGCCTGATAGCCTGGTTTGGCACACCATCCAGAAAAATAGGCCTGGGCATTCTGGTAACCACGGGTTTTGTCGCCGGCATCGTTGCCTGGCAGACATTCAGCAAAGCCATGGAAGTCACCAACAGCGAGGCCTTCTGTACCGGCTGCCACACCATGCAGCAGAACCTGACGGAACTGAAAGGCACGGTCCACTGGACCAACCGCACC
>JAGPIM010000066.1 GCA_018055005.1 Laribacter sp. | reverse complement strand
GCTCCTAAGTGGTGATTATCCACCTTAAGTTAGTGTCCACGAAGAACGGGACAGACCACCTGGTTTCCCCCGGCCGGGAAGGGGGTATCGAAGAGTGTTGCTATCCCGCATTGAAACAGGCAGGCGGAATGCATGTATTCAGTCTGTTAATCCCAAAATAACGCTATTAATTGCCATATTTAATGCCAAAAGGCTTTCATGTTCTGGTCGTCATCCATTATGGTCGGTTGATTTTTGCATTTTTAGTTCATTGGCATTATGAGTGGTGGTTGCAACATGGACCGGTTTATTTTTTGATGTTCATTTCATGACAATAAAATCAAAATTTCCGATAGTTCATGTATTACATACGCTTTCTGTTTTGATGCTGTATTTTTGTGAATGTATTTTGCAATGTATATGCGATTTTTATACGAAAAATACACCTTCATCATATTGATATACATTGCGGATAGCGATGGCGATTCCTTGTAAATCCTTGGCGATTCTTTATATTGACTTGCATGCACCCCGTAACTATATTGCCTGTCTCTTGTAGGTCCAGAATTACTTCCCGGCATTTGCAATGCCTGCACTTGCACAGATTCAATATCTGTTGCCCGGATAGAATTGCGACAATCGGTGGCTGATGTCATTAAATGACCTTTTGTCGTGCAACCCTCGAATTCCAGCAAAAAAGGTGAGTATCAATATGAGTGGCTATAACGCAGTTCTGGCACGCAATACGCAAAATGCCCCCAAAAGCATTGGCCCGTATTCCCAAACCGTAGCTTTTTCTCACTACAACAATCTTTCGGCTCAACTGCCTGTCGACCCGGCATCCGGCAAGCTGGTGGCTGGCGGCGTGAAAGAGCAGGCCGAGCAGTGCTTCAAGAACATCAAGGCCGTGGTTGAAAGCATCGACCATGTCATGGACGACGTGGTCAGAATCACCATTTTCGTCAAGAACATTGCTGATCTTGATGCTGTCAGCGAAGTCTACAAGACGTTCTTCACCACCGGCTACGTACCGGCCCTGACCACGGTTGCCGTGGCTGCCCTGCCGATGAATGCCCTGGTGCAGGTCGAAGCCCTGCTGTCGAACGGCGAAGGCACCATCCCCAACGCACCGCAAGCCGGCGACCTGATCAAGATCGCAAGAAACACTGCTGCTGCACCGCAAAGCCCGCTGTCCACCCAGACCGTGGCCTTCTCGCACTACAACAACATTTCCGCCCAGCTGCCGATCGATCCGAAGACTGGCAAGCTGGTGGCCGGCGGTGTGAAAGAACAGGCTGCCCAGTGCCTGCGCAACATCAAGAATGTCCTGGAAGGCATTGACGTTCCGTTTGACGACATCGTCAAGATCAACATCTTCCTGATGAACCTGTCGGACCTCGAAGCCGTCAACGAAGTCTACACGACCTTCTTCCCGGATTCGGCCATCGCCCGTACCGTGGCTTATGTTCCGGCACGTACCGCCGTGGAAGTTGCCGGCCTGCCGATGAACGCCCTGGTGCAGATCGAAGCCGTGGTTTCGCATGGCGACGGTACGCCGCCGCAAGCCGTTGAAGACCGTCATGGCATCGTCATCAAGCCGAACAACACCGACAAGGCTCCGAAGTGCGCACTGTCCACCCAGACCGTGGCCTTCTCGCACTACAACCACATCTCGGCCCAGCTGCCGGTTGATGCAAAAACCGGTGAACTGGTTGCCGGTGGCGTGAAGGAACAGGCTGCCCAGTGCCTGAGCCACATCAAGGCCATCGTGGAAAGCATCGGTCACAAGATGGACGACGTGGTCAAGGTCAACGTGTTCGTGAAGAACATCGACGACATGGCTGCCGTGGACGAAGCGTACGCCACGTTCTTCCCGGGCTATGTGCCGGCACGCCGTACCGTTGGTGTGGCCAATCTGCCGAAGGGTGCCCTGGTCCAGATCGACGCCGTGGTTTCCCACGCCGAAGGCACTCCGCCGAAAAAGGCCTGAGTCGCATCGGGCAGGTGACTGTCATGGTTGCCTGCTGATCTGGCGACCAGCCTGAGCACAGGCTGGTACGGACGAAAAAGAAGCTGAAATCCTTTCAGCTTCTTTTTTGTTTCCGGACGGCTGCTGGTCATGGAGGTATTCACCGGGCGTCCAGCGGGCATGGGTGTTTGCCGGAAACCGGTTGCCTTCGTCGCGAGTATGGGGCTGCGGAGGCTTGGCCTCCACGACGGTCTTGCCTGGCCGCTGCCGGGGCCTTCGGGAGAGGCAGGCCTTATTCTGACCGGCTCTTGTTCGAGTGTTCCTTGCCTGATCCTGATCCGGTGGTGCGTACGGTGCTGCTTTGACCGGAACCCCGAATCATCAAGGGCAGGTCTGCCAGCGGGTAATCCATCTTCATTCCAGATTCACTCCACAATGTTTTCATAGTCCCGGTTTAAATTGGTCAACAAAGTTGTTCAATAGAGCGTGAATCAGGGGCATAACATGAAAATCAAAAAACACCCGTTAATCTGGGGCGGAGCTGTCATCGTGCTGGCCTATGTGCTTAGCCGGGCCATGGTCGTGAACTGGCCGAACGATTTCTGGGCATGGCGGAAAGAGGTCGTGCTGTTGAGCGGTGTCATCATGCTGGCAGCCATGTCTGTGGCCGGTGTGCTGGCTTTGCGTACGCCGTGGCTGGAACAGCAACTGGGCGGACTTGACCGGACTTACCGCCTGCACAAATACCTCGGCATCACGGCCGGTGTCATGCTGGCCGTACACTGGCTGACCGAACTCTCTCCGGGCACGCTGATCGACTGGGGCTGGCTGGCTCCGCGCGTGAAGGGGCCAAAAGGGCCGCAAGCTACCGACCTGCTCAGCACCCTCAAAGGCCCGGCCAAGGATTTTGGCGAATGGGCTGCCTGGGCCATGCTGGCGCTGGTACCGCTTGCCTTGTGGAAGGCGCCGTACAAGCCGTGGCGGCTGGTGCACAAGGCCATGGCCGTGATTCTTGCCATGGGTGTGTTCCATGGTCTGGTGCTGTTGCCGCGCAATCACTGGCTGACTCCGGTGGGGGCCCTGATGCTGGTGATCGTGGTGGCCGGTGCCGTTGCGGCGGTCTGGTCGCTGACCGGCCGGATCGGCCGCCAGCGGCAGAGTGCCGGCGTGATCAGTGCCATTGACCGCCCGGCTCCAGGTACCTTGCAGCTGACCTGCCGTCTTGATCATGACTGGGCCGGGCATGTCGCAGGACAGTTTGCTTTCCTGACGCTGGACGCCGGCGAAGGAGCCCATCCCTTCACCATTGCTTCGGCCGATCATGGCGATGGCGAAATCCGCTTCGTGATCAAGGCACTGGGTGATTACACCCGCAAGCTGGCCCAGAAGGTCCAGGTCGGACAAAAGGTACGTGTTGAAGGTCCGTACGGTGCCTTTCATCTGCCAGAGGCTGACGGTCACCGTCAGGTCTGGGTAGCGGGTGGCGTTGGCGTGACGCCGTTCATGGCATGGCTGGATGCGCTGGCGGCCCGTGGTGAAAAGCGGACCGATGTGGACTTTTGTTACTGTGTGCCGAACCGGCGTGACGCCGTGGCGCTGGACGAGCTGCAACGCAATGCCGAGCGTGTCGGAGTCCGGGTGCATGTGTTTGCTTCTAAAGAAGGCGAGCGGCTGGGGGTGCAGCATCCGGTGTTTTCCGAGCGGGACCAGGTCCGGCCGCGTGTATGGTTCTGTGGTCCGGCCCGACTGGGAGATGCCTTGAAAACCGGTCTTATGCAAAAAGGGTTTTCGGCTGACAGTTTCCACCACGAGGCATTTGATTTCCGATAACCGGTTCTGATGCCGCTTTTTCCGGAAAAGCTGGCATTCATCAAAACTTCACGACTCAAGGGGCCGTGCTGGCTGGTCAGCACGGCCCCTTGAGCGTTACAATCCGCGCCTTCGGTGTAATTGCCGGGCGCCTGAAACCGTCCGACACGACCATGGACTTACCCAGTACTCCATCCCTCCCGTTTTTGAGAATCCTACCCCCGCACTAACGTGCTCCCGGCGTCATCGCCCCCGGGGCACGGGAGATGACGCGCAATGACGATAGATACCAGACAAGACTACCTCCAGGCCAGCCTGGCGCAAGTGGTGCAGCTGCTGAACCGCATGCGCCTTGTGGAAGATCTCGTGCACAAGCAGAACATGCCGCGCCACGAACTGGTTGAAAACCTGGTCCACAAGCAGCACCGCAACGAGCTGGCCAAAAAGCTTGACCAGCTGCACCCGGCCGACGTGGCCTACATCCTCGAAGCCCTGCCGCTCAACGACCGTTTGCTGGTCTGGGACCTCGTCAAGGCCGACCGCGACGGTGAAATCCTGCTGGAAGTCTCCGACGCCGTCCGCGAAACCCTGATCGAGTCGATGGACCGCGAAGAGCTGGTGGCTGCGGCCGAACAGCTGGACACGGATGAACTGGCCGATCTGGCACCGGACCTGCCGTCGCAGGTGGTGTACGAAGTGATGGGCGGGCTCGACGTCAAAGAGCGGGCCCAGCTGGAAAGCGTCCTCTCTTACGAAGAGGACCAGGTCGGCAGCGTGATGGATTTTGATCTGGTCAAGATCCGCGCCGATGTGTCGCTCGAGGTGGTGCTGCGTTACCTGCGCCGCTTTGAAGAGCTGCCGGACCACACCGACAAGATTTTCGTGGTGGACGAGGCTGAAACCCTCGTGGGCGTGCTGCCCCTCAACAAGCTGCTGATTTCCGATCCGGAAACCGAAGTCGCCGAAGTGATGGCGCGCGATGTCGTGACCTTCCTGCCAGAGGACGATGTCGGCGATGCCGCCCAGGCGTTCGAACGCTATGACCTGGTGTCTGCTCCGGTGGTCAACCTCAACCACACCCTGATCGGCCGCCTGACCGTGGACGACATGGTCGACTACATTCGCGAAGAATCCGAAAGCGAAGTGTTGAGCATGGCCGGTCTCAAAGAGGAAGAAGACCTGTTCGCCAGCGTGTGGGATTCGGTGCGCAACCGCTGGGCGTGGCTGGCCATCAACCTGTGCACGGCTTTTGTCGCCAGCCGGGTGATCGGCGCATTCGAAGGCGCCATCCAGAACCTGGTGGCGCTGGCAGCCCTGATGCCGATCGTGGCCGGCATCGGCGGCAATTCGGGCAATCAGACCATCACCATGATCGTGCGCGCACTGGCCATGGGGCAGATGCAGCTGACCCAGGCCTGGCGGCTGTGGCGCAAGGAACTCGGCGTCAGCATCATCAACGGTCTGGTCTGGGGCGGCATCCTTGGCGTCGTGGCCTGGCTGCTGTATGACAGCCTGCCGCTGGGGCTGGTGATGACGGCCGCCATGACCCTCAACCTGATGCTGTCGGCGACCATGGGCGTGATGATTCCGACCCTGATGCAGAAATTCGGCCGTGACCCGGCCCTGGGGTCCAGCGTGCTGATCACGGCCTGTACCGATTCGGGCGGCTTCTTCATTTTCCTGGGTCTGGCCAGCGTATTCCTGATGCGATGAAGGTTCATACCATTGGCGGCCTGCTGGCCGGTTGCGGACTCGACAGGCTGGACGCCCATCTGCTGCTGGAGCAGGCCAGCGGCCTGTCGCGTACCCGGCAGATCACCTGGCCCGAACAGGAAGTTCCAGAAGAAACGGCGCAGCGTTTTCTGGCGCTGGCAGCCCGCCGGCTGGCCGGCGAGCCGGTGGCGTATCTGCTGGGTGTGCGGGAGTTTTTCGGGCGTGATTTCCGGGTAACGCCGGACACGCTGATTCCCCGTCCGGAAACGGAGCATCTGGTCGAATTTGCCCTGGCCCACCTGCCACCGGCCGGGCGCATGCTGGACCTGGGAACCGGCAGCGGTGCCATTGCCGTGACGGTAGCGTGTGAGCGCCCGGATGCCCGGGTCACGGCGCTGGACGTGTCTGCTGCGGCCCTGGCGGTTGCGCGCGACAACGGACATCGCCTGCAAGCGCAGGTCCGCTGGCTGGAGTCGGACTGGTTTTCGGCATTACCGGCCGAAGAGCGTTTCGAGCTGATCGTTTCCAATCCACCCTATATCGCTGCCGGTGATCCGCATCTGGAGCAGGGAGACCTGCGCTTCGAGCCTGCCAGAGCCCTGACCGATTTTGCCGACGGGCTGAAGGCTTTGCAGGTACTGGCAACGCAGGCGTGCCGCTTTGTGTCGCCAGGTGGCTGGCTGGCGGTCGAGCATGGCTACGACCAAGGAAAAGCCTGCCGGGCATTGTTTGCCGGGGCAGGCTGGCGGTCGGTCGCTACCCTGCCGGATCTGGCCGGACTTGACCGCATCACGGTCGGGCAGTGGCAGCCGGATCCTATTTGACCTGGTTGCCGATCAGGCCGCCTACGGCAGCACCACCGACCGTGCCAAGTGCGCTGCCATCGGTCAGGACCGAGCCGGCCACACCGCCGATGGCGGCCCCGGCCACGGTATTGCGTTCGCTGCGGCTCATGCCTGCACACCCGGCAAGCGACCCCATCAGGGTCAGCAAAAGCAGGGAAGTAGTCAGTTTACGGGACATGATGATCTCCTGATCAATGGATTCACGGCGCACGACCGGGCCGCTTTCCGTGGGTGGATCGGTTACCTGGATTGATGCTAGGCCGTAAAAGTTCATCCGTCACGGCAGGTACCTTGACCGTGACATGATCCCATTCATAACGAGTTAAACTTATTGCCATATTATGTTGGACGGTGATCAAGGTCCCGCCTGTTGTGTCCTTGAGGCCGCGTTATGTGCTGGTACCGTCGCATTCAACAACAAGAGGAACCACATCGATGAAAATGCGTGTTTTTGTCTGGGATTTGCCCACCCGGCTGTTTCACTGGACGCTGGTGCTCACGTTTGCCGGGCTGTGGTACTCGGGTACCCAGGGTGGCGAGATGCTGCAATACCATATCTGGCTGGGCTATGGCATGGCGACCTTGCTGCTGTTCCGGCTGATATGGGGCGTGCTGGGCAGCCAGACCGCCCGGTTTGTCCAGTTTGTGCGCGGCCCGGCCAGCATGCTGGACTATGCCCGTGGACAGCTGCCCGAAGAGAAGATCCCCGGCCACAATCCGATGGGCGGCATGATGGTAATGCTGCTGCTGGCCCTGCTGATTGCCCAGGTGCTGACGGGCCTGTTTGCGGCCGATATCGACAGCTATGCCTATGACGGCCCCTTGGTGCATCTGGTCGACCCGGAGCAGGCCGAAGCCATTACCTTGTGGCACAAGGCGCTGGTCAATGCCCTCCTGGGCGCGGTGGCTCTGCACCTCAGTGCAATCGTGTTCTATGCCCTGGTCAAGCGCCAGAATCTGGTCGGTCCGATGCTGACCGGTTACAAGAGCTTTGAGCGCGAAGTCGGCAAGCTCGACTTCACTCCCGGCATCATCGCGGTGGTATCGCTGATCGTGTCTGCGGGCGCCATCTATACCTTGGTGACCCGCCTGTAAGCCCTTTGTCGCAGCACCCAGCGAACCTGCTGCCTCCCGTCTCCGGTATTTCCCGGAGCGGGAGGCAGCGTCGTTTCGGAGCTGCCGTTTGCGTCCGGGCAAACCCTGGCCTGATTGGGCTGTTGCCCTGACTGAGGGCAGGGTAGCCTCGTCTGCATCAACCGGTTCCGGAAGAAAGACATGCTGAAATCCTTGCTGATCGGCGGGCCGCTCAACGGCCAGTGGATAGAACAGGAGCGCGAGCAGGAAAAGCTGCATCTCGAGCACGACGGCCAGACGTACGAATATTCGCGCACCCTGTATCTTTGGCATGCCAAAAAAGCCATGTGGCTGTTTTACTGGCACGGCAAGCCTTCGAGCAGCGAGGTGCTGTCAACGATCGAAGCGGCCGGACTGGCACCGGCTTGCAGCATTTCCGATGCGTTTTCTTTCGGCGACATGGATGTCAATCCACACGTGTAAGCCCACGGTTGCCACTCGTCGCACCGATACTGGAGCCGTGTCGAACCCCTGACCTAGGATGCAAGCATTGCAACAGGCTATTCAGGTTCGAAAATGAACTACTCCATCAGTGTTTTGTTCCGGTTGATTCCGTTGGTCATGGGCGCAATCTGCCTCGGGCTCGGGCTGTACGTGCTTGACGGTCCGCTGGATGCCAATCACTTCGTAGCCGGACACGTGCTGGTTTCGCTGGCGGCCATCTGCTTTGCCCTGTTCACCACGGCTGCCACCATCATCCGCCAGCTGACCAAAACCTATAACACGTTCTGGCTGGTGATGCTGCCGCTGCTGGGGTATGCGGTCGGCCTGCTGACGATTGTCTGGGGGCTGGACATCATCGCGCGCGGCGAGCTTCCTCCTTACATCGTTGCCGGGCACGTGGTCTTTGGCGTGGGTCTGATCACCCTGTGCGTGACCACCGTGGCAGCCTCGTCGACCCGGTTCACGCTGATCCCGCTCAACAGCAACCGTCCTGCCAGGGCACCGGGTGCGCCGGGTGCCTATTCGGCGACTGTCGGCTGGTTCCTGATCGCCGTACCGGTGGCATGTTCACTGGTCGGCTACATCTGGGCAGTCAGCCTGTTCGCCAGACAGGCAGAGGACCCGAGCTTCTATGTTGCCGGGCATGTCCTGTTCGGGCTCTCGACCATCTGCACCTGCCTTGTTGCCCTGGTGGCAACCGTGGTGCGCCAGGTCCGGGACCAGTACCGCAAGAGCGAACACGGCTTCTGGATATGGCTGGTGATCGTCCTTGGCCTGATTGATGTCATCCTCGGCATTGCCGTGCTGGTTGATTCGCCGGCCAGCTTCCATGTGGCCCCGGGCTTCATCCTGATCGGCCTTGGCATGATCTGCTTCAGCATCCTTTCCAAAGTGCTGCTGTTGGGCCTGGTGTGGCGTGAAAACTTTGCCATGGCCAACCGGGTGCCGATCCTGCCGGTCATGACGGCGCTGGCCTGCCTGTTCCTGGCTGCATTCGTCTTCGAAGCCGGTGACCTGTCTGCTGCTTACTTCATTCCGGCACGGGTGCTGGTCGGCCTCGGTGCGGTGTGTTTTACCCTGTTCTCGATCGTATCGATCCTTGAGGCCGGCACTTCCGGCGACTAGTGGGCCGGAACAGCCGGTTTGCCGTAAATGTCGTGGCTGAAGTACTTCTTCCAGATTCTGTCATAGCGGCCATCGGCACGAATCTGCCTGATGGCCGCGTTGAGGGAGGCCTGCAACGCCGCGTTGCCCTTGCGTACCGCGATCCCGGCGCCCTCGCCAAAATAGGCCGGATCGTCAAAAGCCGGGCCAACGAAGGCGAACTTCGGAGCGGTGCCCGGGCGGGACAAATAAGCCTCTCCGGCCAAGGCATCGACGAAAACGCCAGCTAGCCGGCCTGCGGCCAGATCGTCCAGGGCCGAGGTGATGCGCGGATAGGCGACGATCTCGGCGCCGCGGCTGCCCCAGTAGTTGCGGGCAAAGCGCTGCTGGGTGGAGCCGAGCAGGGTGCCGATGCGCTTGCCGCGGAAACTGCCGATGGCAGTGTCGGTGCCCGGAGCGGCCAGCATGCGCGACGGTAGCTGGTAATACTTGTCGGTAAAGTCCACGGCCTTGCGACGCTCGGCCGTGATCGACATGGACGACAGGATGGCATCGAACTTGTTGGCGTTCAGGGCCGGAATCAGCCCGTCCCAGTCCTGCGGCACGATCAGGCACTGGCGCTGCATGGCATCGCACAGGGCATTGGCAATGTCGATGTCGAATCCCTGCAACTGTCCGTCGTGGCCGAACGAGGCAAACGGCGGGTAGTTGCCGTCAATGCCGAAGCGCAGCCACTCGGCAGCAGCAGTCTGGCTGCCGCACCACAGCCCGAACAGCAGCAGAAAACGGCAAAGGGGACGGGGGGCGGGCGTCATGGCGGGACTCATCAGTCAGGACGTGGATAACGGAGCGATATCTTGGCACGAGGTGCGGTAATCGAACACCCCGACACCTGTTTATGCGCAACGTTTTTTGTATCAACAAAGAATATGCATTTTGTGCCATTGAATAACGGGTTTTTGGCAATAGATACTAAAGAATGATTGTCTCTTGAAACGAGATACGTCCGGCATCCACTGTCGGCGGTTATGTAATGCTGCGTCGCAAACACGGATTAAGCGTGTCCGGACAGCGTCTAGAATCATCCGTTTGCCGGCCACAAGCCGGCAGGCAATTCACATTTGCAAGCCACTGCATCCCACGAGGAGATCATGTCTCTGAACAAACAGCATGAGCTGGCCGCCCTGATTGCGGCAATCGACGATGTTGCACGCCAGACCCTGCCGGCCGCAGAAGCCGACCGGATGGCGACCATCTTTGCCGCCTATTTCGAAGAGGCAGAGGCTGCCGATCTCAAGCGTGCTGCCGCGCCTGACCTGTATGGTGCCGTCATGGCCCATCTGGATTTCGGCCGTGTGCGCCAGCCCGGTACCGCCAGAGTGCGACTGTACAACCCGGACCTCGAACGTCATGGCTGGCACTCCACCCATACCGTCATCGAGATCGTCAACGATGACATGCCGTTCCTGATTGACTCGCTGGCCATGCTGCTGGCGCGTCACAACCTGGCCCTGCACCTGCTGGTGCATCCGGTGCTGGCTGTCAGCCGCAATGCTGCCGGCGAAGCCATCGACATCCGTCGCGGGACCGACCGTTCCCTGCCGCTTGAATCCTTCATTCATGCCCAGATCGACCGCATCAGCGATCCGGCACAGCTGGCCGCTCTTGAAGCCGAGCTGAATGCCGTGCTCAAGGCCATCCGGGCCACTGTCAGCGACGAGCCGCAGATGCGCACCGAACTGGCCGGGCTGCGGGCCGAGCTTGCCCGCCGTCCGGGCTGCGAAGAAGAGGCCGCCTTCCTGGGCTGGCTGGGGGAAGGCAACTTCCTGCTGATGGGCTTCTGCGATTACGACCTGACCGAACGCGATGGCCAGGACGCCCTGCGCATCATCCAGGAAAGCGGCCTGGGCATCCTGCGCGACCAGGGCGACAAGCAGTTTTCCGAGAGCTTCTCGGGCCTGCCCGAAAGCATGAAGCAGCGTGCACGCGAGCCGCAGCCGCTGGTGCTGAACAAGTCGCAGTCCCTGTCGCGCATCCACCGCTCGGCCCATCTCGATTTCATCGCGGTCAAAAAGTTTGATGCTGCCGGCCAGGTCGTGGGCGAGCGCCGCCTGCTCGGTCTTTACACCGCCCGCGCCTATCATGCCTCGCCCAAGGACATTCCGATCCTGCGGCAGAAAATTGCCGAAGTAGTGCACCTGTGCGATTTCGTCGAAGGCGGCTACAAAGCCAAGACCCTCAACTTCGTGCTGGAAACCTATCCGCGCGACGAGCTCTTCGAAATCCCGGTCGAGGCGCTGTACGACACGGCGCTGGGCCTCGTCAACCTGCAAGAGCGGCCGCGCGTGCGGCTCTTTGCCCGTACCGACATCTTCCATCGCTACGTCAGCTGCCTCGTTTTCCTGCCACGCGACAGTTTCAACACCGAACTGCGGGTCAAGGTCGAGCAGCTGCTGCTCAAGGCCTTCAACGGTTCGGCCTGCGAGTTTTCCGTTGCGGTGGCCGATGCCAACCTGGCGCGGGTGCACTACATCGTGACCACGCAAAGCGCCACGCTGCCGGCCTATGATGCTGACGCCATCGAAGCCGACGTGGCCCGTCTGGCCCGTGGCTGGACCGACGAGCTGCGCCAGCAGCTGGTCGAGGCGCACGGCGAAGAAGGCGGCAACCACCTGTTCAGCCAGTACCAGACTGCGTTCCCGGTGGCCTATCGCGACGAGTTTTCGCCGCGCGCCGCCGCGCCGGACGTGCGCAAGCTGGAAACCCTGACCGAAGCCGAACCGCTGGCCGTCAAGCTCTATCGCCCGCTGTCCCGCACGCGCGGTGCGGCCAGCTGGCACCTGAAAGCCTTCCGCCTTGGCGAACCGGTCAGCCTGTCGCGCAGTCTGCCGGTGCTGGAAAACCTTGGCGTCAGCGTGCAGGACGAGCATCCGTACCGGCTCGTCCGTGCTGACGGCACGCGTCTGTGGATCAACGACTTCGGGCTGGAAGTAGCGGCCGATGCGCTGGAAAACGATGCCGTGCGGGAAAACCTGCAAGACGTGCTGATGGCCATCCATCGCGGCCAGAGTGAAAACGACGGCTTCAACCGCCTGGCCATCGCCTGCGGGCTTGACTGGCGTGAAATCACTCTCGTCCGGGCGTTGGCCAAGTACCTGCGCCAGGCCGGGCTGACTTTCAGCCAGCAGTATGTCGAGCAGTGTGTCGCCGGCTATCCGTCCATTACCGCCCGGCTGGTGGCGCTGTTCCATGCCCGCCTGAACCCGGCCCGGGCCAACCCGGCCGAAGCAGAACGCCTGCTGGCGGAAATCCGTGAAGCGCTGGCCACCGTGGCCAACCTCGACGAAGACCGCATCCTCAACGGCTTCCTGACCGTAGTGCTGGCGATCCGCCGCACCAACTATTTCCAGCAGAAGGACGGCGCGGTCAAACCGTACATGTCGTTCAAGCTGGAATCGCACGCCATTCCTTTCCTGCCGGAACCGAAGCCGCTGTTTGAAATCTGGGTGTACGGCACCCGCGTCGAAGGTGTCCACCTGCGCGGCAGCAAGGTGGCCCGTGGCGGCCTGCGCTGGTCGGACCGCATGGAGGACTTCCGTACCGAAGTGCTGGGACTGGTGAAGGCCCAGATGGTCAAGAACTCGGTCATCGTGCCGCAGGGCTCGAAGGGCGGTTTCGTCTGCAAGCAGCTGCCGCCGGCCTCCGACCGCGAAGCCTGGCTGGCCGAAGGTGTTGCCTGCTACAAGACGTTCATTTCCGGTCTGCTGGACGTGACCGACAACCTTGTGAACGGCAAGATCGTGCCGCCGGTTGACGTGGTGCGTCTGGACGAGGATGACCCGTACCTGGTGGTGGCCGCCGACAAGGGTACGGCCAGTTTCTCCGACATCGCCAACGGCGTGTCGGCCGAATACGGCTTCTGGCTCGGTGATGCCTTTGCTTCTGGCGGCTCGCAGGGTTACGACCACAAGAAAATGGGCATTACCGCCCGCGGTGCCTGGGAGTCGGTCAAGCGCCACTTCCGCCACCTGGGCCGTGACATCCAGCGCGAGGACTTTACCGTCATCGGCATCGGCGACATGTCCGGCGACGTGTTCGGCAACGGCATGTTGCTTTCCGAACATATCCGCCTGATTGCTGCCTTCGACCACCGCCACATTTTCATTGATCCGGCTCCGGATGCTGCCGTGAGCTTTGCCGAGCGCGCCCGCCTGTTTGCCTTGCCGCGTTCCAGCTGGGCCGATTACAACCCGGAACTGATCTCGGCCGGCGGCGGCGTGTTCCCGCGCAGCGCCAAGTCGATCGAACTGTCGCCGCAAG
>JAGPIM010000216.1 GCA_018055005.1 Laribacter sp. | reverse complement strand
ACAAAACGGCCCGATTGTGCGAGCCGCCGGCAAGGGCGTCAACCTTGCCCGGTCAGCAGCCGGTTTCGCCTGCCATGTTGAGCAGGTTGAAGCCCGAAGGCGTATCCACTTCCAGCTGCGCCAGCACCGACTGGCGGCCGGCGTGCGCGGCACCTGCGACCGACAGCTGCACCTTGACCTGCACCTGGCCGGTCGGATCGGCAAACAGCTGCACTTCCTGCTGCCCGCCCGGCAGGCTGGCACCGCTGGCCTGCTGGCGGCTGAGTTTCACCCGCTCGTCCCCGAGGCGGATCCGCGCAGCCCCCTGGGCATCGGCCACAAAGAACGTACCGCCGGCCGGCTGGGTCAGCGTCATGCCACAGCCCTTGAGGTCAATGTCCTGCACCGCCAGCGGCCGCACGTTCATCGAGCGCACGGTCGATGTCGAGGCGCAGGCAGTCAGCAGCAGGCCCAGCAGGGCAGGAAACAGCACTCGGTTCATGGCAGACATTCCAGGCGAAAGACAAGCCGGCATTATGCGCTGCAACCGGCTGCCTGTTGTACGCGTGGCGCATCCGGCCGCTGCCCCCACAGCACGCCGGCCAGAATCAGCCCGCACGCCGCCCATTGCGGCGGATTGAGATGCTCGCCCAGCAGCGCCCAGGCCAGCATCAGGGTAAAGACGGGGATCAGGTTCAGGAACATGCCGGCCTGCGATACCGGGATGCGCGATACACCCCAGGTGTAAAGCCCGTAGGCGCCCAGCGTGATGCCGGCCCCCAGATACAGCACGACCAGCGACGGCAGCAACGGCAGTTCGGTCGGCAGCTGCACGTCCGGCAACAGCATCAGGCTGCCGAACCACAGGGTGCCCATGCCGCTTTGCATCAGGGTCAGGGCGCTGGCCGGATAGCGGCGCGTCAGCCGCTTGGCGACCAGCATGTAGCCCGTGGCGCAGACCAGTGCCACGATCAGCAGCAGGTTGCCGAGCATGGGGTCTGGCGCATCGGCACTGGCCTCGCTGGCCAGCGTCAGCCAGGCGATGCCGGCAATCGACACGCAACTGCCCAGTGCCAGCGACCGGGTGATGTGTTCAGCGAGGAAAATGCGGGCGCCGATAGCCACAAAGACCGGCAGCATGGCGGTCAGTACGCCGGCCTGACTGGCGGAGGTACGCAGCAGGGATTCGGATTCGAACAGGAAATACAGGCAGGGTTCGCACAGTGCCATGAACACCAGCCAGCGCCAGTCACCGCGCTGGCGGTCGATGCGGCGCCAGGCCGACCACACAAACGGCGCCAGGCACAGGGTACAGATGGCCATGCGCGCCGCCAGCACCACGTAGGGATCGAAGATGGCAAACACGTACTTGAGGGCAATGTACGAACTCGCCCACAGCAGCATGGCGACGGTCAGCGCAACGTAGGCCAGCATGGAAATGGCAACCCGATTGAGATAAACGCACCATGCTACGAAAAAATGCCGTGTTGATACAGTGTTTTCCGGTGACGGCAAAAAAACAGCGCCGCCCTTACCGGGGCGGCGCCGTGATTCAGACAGCAGGCAGTCTTACTTGCCGGCTTCCTTGGCCAGGTACAGCCAAGTTTCAACCACGGTATCCGGGTTCAGCGAGAGGGTGTGGATGCCTTCGTCCATCAGCCACTTGGCGAAGTCCGGATGGTCCGACGGACCCTGGCCGCAGATGCCGACATACTTGCCCAGACGGTTGGCGGTGCGGATCGCCATCGACAGCATGGCTTTCACGGCGGGATCGCGCTCGTCAAAGGTCGGAGCAATCGGGCCACCGGAGTCGCGGTCGACACCGAGGGTCAGCTGGGTCATGTCGTTGGAGCCGATCGAGAAGCCGTCGAAGTACTCAAGGTACTGTTCGGCCAGCACGGCGTTGGTCGGCAGTTCGCACATCATGATGAGGCGCAGGCCGTTCTTGCCGCGCTCCAGGCCGAAGTCCTTGAGGATGTCGACCACCTTGGCGGCTTCGGTCAGGGTGCGCACGAACGGGATCATCACTTCCACGTTGGTGAGGCCCATGGTTTCGCGCACCTTGCGGATGGCACGGCACTCGAGCTCGAAGCAGTCGCGGAATTCCGGAGCGATGTAACGTGCCGCACCACGGAAGCCGATCATCGGGTTTTCTTCGTGCGGTTCGTACAGGCTGCCGCCGATCAGGTTGGCGTATTCGTTCGACTTGAAGTCGGACATGCGCACGATGACCTTCTTCGGGTAGAAGGCAGCGGCGATGGTCGAAACGCCTTCGGCGATCTTGTCGACGTAGAAGTCCACCGGGCTGGCGTAGCCGCTGATGCGGTCACGGATGGTGGCCTGCAGTTCGGACGGCAGGCGGTCGATTTCCAGCAGGGCCTTCGGGTGGATGCCGATCTGGCGGTTGATGATGAATTCCATGCGGGCCAGACCCACACCTTCGTTCGGCAGCTGAGCGAAGTCGAAGGCGAGTTCCGGGTTGCCGACGTTCATCATGATCTTGACCGGCGACTCGGGCATCTTGTCGAGGGCAAGGTCGATCACTTCGATGTCCAGGAGGCCGTCGTAGATGTTGCCGGTATCGCCTTCGGCGCAGGACACGGTCACCTGCATGCCGTCCTTCAGCACGTCGGTGGCGTCACCGCAGCCGACCACGGCCGGAATGCCGAGTTCGCGGGCAATGATGGCCGCGTGGCAGGTACGACCGCCACGATTGGTGACGATAGCTGCAGCGCGCTTCATCACCGGCTCCCAGTCAGGATCGGTCATGTCGGTGACGAGCACGTCGCCGGCCTTGACGCGGTCCATTTCAGCGGCGCTGCCAATCAGGCGCACGACACCCTGGCCGATCTTCTGGCCAATGGCACGGCCTTCGGCCAGCACGGCTGACTTGTTCTTCAGGCGGTAACGGCGCAGGGTTTCCACGCGGTTTTCCTGCGACTTCACCGTCTCCGGGCGGGCCTGCAGGATGTAGAGCTTGCCGTCGATGCCGTCACGGCCCCACTCGATGTCCATCGGGCGGGCGTAGTGCTTTTCGATGATCTGGGCGTAACGGGCCAGTTCTTCGACTTCGGCGTCGGTGATCGAGAACTGGCGGCGCAGTTCGGGCTCGACATCCAGCGTGCGCACCGAACGGCCGGCCTGGTTGGCGTCGGTGAACTCCATCTTGATGAGCTTGGAGCCCATGTTCTTTTTCAGGATGGCCGGGCGGCCGGCGTCGAGGGTGGGCTTGTGGACGTAGAATTCGTCCGGGTTCACCGCACCCTGCACCACGGTTTCACCGAGGCCGTACGAGGCGGTGACGAACACCACCTTGTCAAAGCCGGATTCGGTGTCGATGGTGAACATCACGCCCGAGGCGCCCACGTCCGAGCGCACCATGCGCTGGATGCCGGCCGACAGGGCCACCACGTCGTGGGCAAAGCCCTTGTGCACGCGGTAGGCAATGGCGCGGTCGTTGTAGAGCGAGGCGAACACGTGATGGATGGCTTCCTTCACGTTGTCGTAGCCGCGGATGTTCAGGAAGGTTTCCTGCTGGCCGGCGAACGAGGCATCCGGCAGGTCTTCGGCAGTCGCGGAGGAGCGCACGGCCACCGAGATGTCGGCATTGGCGTCCGCCACCATCTTTTCGTAGGCCACGCGCACTTCGGCTTCGAGCTGCGGCGGGAACGGCGTATCGATGACGAGCTGGCGGATTTCCTTGCCGACCCGGGCCAGTTCGACCACGTTGTCGACGTCCAGTGCGGCCAGCATCGCATTGATGCGGTCGGAAAGGCCGTTATGGGCGAGGAAGTCGCGATAGGCCTGTGCGGTCGTGGCGAAACCACCCGGTACGCGCACGCCCGATTCCGCCAGTTGGCTGATCATTTCGCCAAGCGACGCGTTTTTGCCGCCAACGGATTCCACGTCGGTCATGCGCAGCTTGTCGAACCAGACAACGTAAGTCTCTGCCATTACTGAAAAGTTCCTGTTTTAGAGGGAGGGTGGAAACCGGAAAGTCGCGATTCTAGCCCAAACATGACAAAAAAAATATGG
>JAGPIM010000215.1 GCA_018055005.1 Laribacter sp. | reverse complement strand
CGCTTGTTACTATCAAACATTGCGCGAGTCGCATGTTTCATGCCCAACACGGAGAATACGAATGAGCAGCGAATTGATCGTCCATGTCACCGATGCGTCGTTTGAAGAAGAAGTACTCAAGGCCCAGGGCCCGGTGCTGGTCGACTATTGGGCTGAGTGGTGTGGTCCCTGCAAGATGATTGCCCCGATCCTCGACGAAGTTGCCCGTGAATACGATGGCAAGCTGAAAGTGGCCAAGCTCAACATTGACCAGAACGAAGCCACCCCGCCGAAATTCGGCATTCGCGGCATCCCGACCCTGATGATTTTCAAGGACGGCAACGTCGTTGCCACCAAGGTCGGCGCTCTGGCCAAGAGCCAGCTGGCTGCTTTCATTGACAGCAACATCTGAGCTGACTAAGCTTCCGGCAAGTTTTCTTCTCGGGCGGCTTTCTCGCCGCCCGGATTCTTGTCACATCTCCCTCGACGAGTTCCTAGGCGCCTGACGCGCACACTATCCATCTATGCATCTTTCTGATCTCAAACACCTGCACGTTTCCAAACTGGTCGAAATGGCCGCTGAAAACGACATTGAGGGTGCCAACCGTCTGCGCAAGCAGGATCTCATTTTCGCCCTGCTCAAGGGGCAAGCCAAAAAAGGCGAAAGCATTTTTGGTGATGGTACGCTGGAGGTCCTGCCAGACGGCTTTGGCTTCCTGCGCAGTCCGGATACCAGCTATCTGGCCGGTCCTGACGACATTTATGTCAGCCCTAGCCAGATCCGGCGCTTCAACCTCCACACCGGTGACAGCATTGAAGGTGAAATCCGTACTCCGAAAGAAGGAGAGCGTTACTTCGCCCTGGTCAAGGTTGACCGCATCAATGGCGAGCTGCCGGAAAAATCCAAGAACAAGATCCTGTTCGAGAACCTGACTCCGCTGCATCCGACTGAACGGTTGACGCTGGAGCGGGACATCCGCGCAGAAGAAAACATCACCGGTCGCATCATCGACATGATCGCGCCAATCGGCAAAGGGCAGCGTGGCCTGCTGGTCGCACCGCCCAAGTCCGGCAAGACGGTCATGCTGCAGAACATTGCCCATGCCATCACGGCCAATCATCCGGATGTCGTGCTGATCGTCCTGCTGATTGACGAGCGTCCGGAAGAAGTGACCGAAATGACCCGCACCGTGCGGGGCGAGGTGGTTGCGTCAACGTTTGACGAACCTGCTACCCGTCACGTCCAGGTCGCCGAAATGGTGATCGAAAAGGCCAAGCGCCTTGTCGAGCACAAAAAGGACGTGGTGATCCTGCTGGATTCCATCACTCGTCTGGCCCGGGCCTACAACACCGTCGTACCATCCTCCGGCAAGGTGCTGACCGGTGGTGTCGACGCCAATGCCCTGCAACGCCCCAAGCGCTTCTTCGGTGCAGCCCGCAACATCGAAGAAGGTGGCAGCCTGACGATCATTGCTTCAGCGCTTATCGACACCGGTAGCCGCATGGACGATGTGATTTACGAAGAATTCAAGGGTACCGGCAACTCGGAAATCCATCTGGACCGCCGCATGGCCGAAAAGCGGATTTTCCCGGCCATCAACATCAACCGCTCCGGCACACGTCGCGAAGAACTGCTGATCCCGCAAGAACAGCTGCAACGCATGTGGGTGCTACGCAAGTTGCTGTACCCGATGGACGACCTCGAAGCGATGGATTTCCTGCTCGACAAGATCAAGAGTACCAAATCCAACCAGCAGTTCTTCGACTCGATGCGTCGCTGATCACTGCGGTTTACATCAGGTTTTTGCCATCAACGCCATGCTTTTGCATGGCGTTCTGCTTGATAATTCCGGCATTCAATACTGATTGCCAAAGCACCTTGAGGCATACCGGATGCAGCAAGGTTTCGGGCTGGTGGTGGACATGGACGGTTTTTCTCTGGTTGGTACGATGGCCTTTGCCTTTTCCGGCTATCTGGTCGGTGCCCGCAAGCAGCTGGACCTGCTGGGGCTGGTCATCCTGTCCTTGCTGACAGCGGTTGGCGGCGGCATGGTCCGCGATGCCCTGATCGGAAGTCCGCCCAGAGTGTTTTTTGACAATACCGCACCGCTGGTTGCCTTGGGAACGCTGACGGTAGCCTGGCTTTTTGGCCTGCACCGCAAGGAAAGCCGCCTGATCAACCGGCTGTTCATCATTTCCGACTCCGTAGGGCTGATCGCCTTTAGCCTGGCGGGAGCGCAAATCGGTATCGACATGGGCATGAGCCTGTTCGGCGTCGTGACACTGGGATTTGTCACAGCCATTGGCGGCGGCATCGTACGCGACGTGCTGGTCAATGACGTACCGTTCATTCTGAGCACGGATTTTTATGGCATCGTGTCGCTCCTGGTCGGAGCCGGCCTCTGGTGTCTGGCCGAACTGGGGTGGCACGATGCATGGCTGGTACAGGGTCTGTTTGCCTTGGGCCTGCTGATCCGCCTGGTGGCACACCGCCGTGCCTTGCGCCTGCCCACCGTCAATTCAATCTGAGGAATCCGGACTGATGCAGCCTTTCCCTCGCGATGCCGAAGCCGCAGCAGAATGGCTGGGTAGCCGGCTGGCCGAATTTTCCCAGACCGCCTGCGGCGATGCCTTCGGGCTGGCTACCGGGCAACAGCGCCCCGCTGCCGTGCTAGCGGCCCTGCTCTGGCATGCAGAAGTGCCGACTGTCCTGTTGACCCGTCGAACCGAAGGCTTGCGTGATCATGCCGGTCAGGTCAGTTTTCCGGGGGGCAAGCTGGATCCGGCTGACCCGGGGGCTGTGGCGTGTGCCTTGCGCGAGGCGGCCGAAGAAATCGCCCTGCCCCCTGAGCGGGTGGTCGTGGCCGGCCAACTGCCTTGCTATTACACCTTGACCGGCTACGTCATTACGCCGGTGATCGGTGTGGTCGAGCCACCGTTTTCCGGTACGCCGCAGCCAGGAGAAGTGGCGGAAATCTTCGAGTTGCCGCTGTCTCTGGCGCTGGACCCGGCCCGGTACGAATGCCACCGCTGGAACAGGGCAGGGCGGCAGGGCACCTATCTGTCGCTGGACTGGCAGGGGCACCAGATATGGGGAGCGACAGCCGCCATGCTCAATTTGCTGGCCCGGGCCGTCCATGCCTGAAACCGCCCTGGAAAACCGGTCATATTGAAAGCACCAACCGGTTTATGACTCCTGCGTTGCTGCGTGTAGATTGAATTGCATGGACATCCACACGTACGACAGGGAGCGCGCATGACCCATGCCACCGAGCCCGCAACGCTCACACACCTCAAGCGGCTGGAAGCCGAATCCATCCACATTATCCGCGAAGTGGCGGCCGAGTTTGACAATCCGGTCATGCTGTACTCGATCGGCAAGGACTCGGCAGTCATGCTGCACCTGGCCCTCAAGGCGTTTTATCCGGGCAAGCTGCCTTTCCCGTTGTTGCACGTCGATACCACGTGGAAATTCCGCGACATGATTACCTTCCGCGACCGCATGGCCGCAGAGAAGGGTTTGCGCCTGCTGGTGCATACCAACCCTGAAGGGGCGCATGGCGAGATTACCCCTTTTACCCATGGCAGCGCCCGCTACACCGACATCATGAAAACCGACGCACTGAAACAGGCCCTGCGGCAATACGGGTTTGATGCAGCATTCGGTGGCGCTCGTCGTGACGAAGAAAAATCCCGCGCCAAGGAACGGGTGTATTCATTCCGCGATCCGCAGCAACGCTGGGATCCAAAAAACCAGCGACCGGAATTGTGGAACCTCTATAACGGCCGTCACAACAAAGGCGAATCCATCCGGGTCTTTCCCTTGTCCAACTGGACCGAACTCGACATCTGGCAGTACATCTGGCTGGAGAACATCGACATTGTCCCGCTGTACTTTTCCGCGCCCCGCCCGGTGGTGGAGCGCGACGGCATGCTGATCATGGTGGACGACGAGCGCTTCCCCCTGCGTGCCGGCGAAACTCCGGTTTTGCGTCCGGTCCGCTTCCGCACGCTGGGCTGCTATCCGCTGACCGGTGCCGTCG
>JAGPIM010000214.1 GCA_018055005.1 Laribacter sp. | reverse complement strand
GTGTTCGTTCGTCCCGGAGAACTGAGGAAGGCCGAATGGTCAGAAATCGATCTGGATGGGTCGACGTGGATCATTCCGGCAGAGCGGATGAAGATGCGCGAGAAGCACGTTGTACCGCTGTCGGAACGGGCTGTGTCCATCCTGCGTGAGCTGCACCCGCTGACAGGTGGCGGACGTTACGTGTTTCCAGGGGCGCGCACCAATGGCCGCCCAATGAGCGAGAACACCGTCAATGCTGCCTTACGCCGGCTGGGATACGACAAAGACACGATGACTGGTCACGGTTTCCGGCATATGGCGTCAACGCTACTGAACGAACAGGGGTGGAACCGTGATGCCATTGAACGACAGATGGCACATGCCGAGCGCAATCAGGTTCGTGCTGTTTACAACTACGCCGAGTATCTGCCAGAGCGCAGAAAGATGATGCAAGCGTGGTCGGATTATCTGGGTGCCTTGAAAGCGGGTACAGCAGCCAAGCCGTTGCTACGGGTGGCCTGACAAGTTTTTCCGCGCCTACTCCGACGGGAGGAAAACCGGGGAACCCTGCCCGGCTGGCGCGGTGATCCGTTTCAGGGGGGTACATCAGGGGTGAGCAATGGGGAAGCTTGCATGTCTGCATGACAGAGCCGGGAATCCGGACCTGTCACACTGGAATGACACCAATACGTTTACCGTAGATGAAGCAGCAATGTTGACGGCGGGGATTGATCCGCTCGGTACAAAAGGACACCACTGGGAGACAGCTATTAGCGGCCATATAAACGAAAAGCATGCGTTGATGATCTGCCGCGCAATGCGTGAATCCATCTGTTCAGGCCAGATGGTTGCAGCCAGTGTTTTCGTTTACCGAGGTCAATTTCATGATTACATAGAGAGCGTGAGTCAAAATAATTTAGACCCTCTCGAATGGAAATCCATATCCCCAGAAGAAACAATCATCGCCAGAAAACCGCTGCTGGACTGGTATAAGCGCCACGGGTACATCAACAGCCCGAACCAACGTAAAGCACCAGCTCAATCATTACAGCAAGAGACTCCTCCGCCACCAGCATCCAAACTTATGGTGCTTCCGCGTTACACAACGCCAGCTATTGAGGTGATTAACGAGATTGTCATCGAACATTGGGAAGGGTTTGACCCACAAAACCCAGACGCAGTTGCCCCAAAGCAGGAAATCATTGTCGAAGAAATCAAATACAAGCTAGCCGAGCATGGCTACCCTAACCCATCCCATACCATGGCGGAGTATATGGAGCGTATTGCCCGCCATCCATTGGCAAAATTCGGTGGAAACAAAAAGCGCAAGGGTTAAACCCATAAAACCCAGTAATGACGCGGGTTTTGGCTTGGGTTTAACCCAACAGAGGCCATTGGATTAAACCCTTTCGGCATTGCATTGAACCCAAGCGCAAGCGGTTTCATTGGCTCGTTCATAACGACGTGCTACAGGAAACCGCGCCATGCAAAACCAAGTCATTACCCTTCCCCAAACCGGCTTTGTCCGTCAGCCCCTGCTGGTGGGCGACCGCCGCACCGGAACCCCCGGCGTCCTGCCGTTCTCTGCCTCTACGCTTTGGAGGCGTGTCCGTAATGGAACCTTTCCCGCTCCCTTGAGGCTCTCCGAGCGCGTGACAGCCTGGCGAGCCGAGGACGTTCGGGCATGGATTGAATCTGCCGGGGAGGCTGCCAAATGAAATGCGGCCGACTGATCAATGCTGACTTTGACGGCAGCCCGATGCAGTTCAACCGTGACGGTTGGTTCAATGCCACGCTGGCCGCCGAACGGTTTGGTAAATCACCACGCGACTGGCTACGTTTGCCAAGCACGGTTGAATACCTAGCTGCCATCGACGAGGCAGAGAATTCAAATGTGGGAAAATCTCACATTTGGGTTCGCTCCAAGCGTGGCAACGCTGGTGGCACATGGTTGCATCCCAAGCTGGCCGTCATGTTCGCCCGCTGGCTGGATGTTCGCTTTGCCATCTGGTGTGACACCCAAATTGACTCCCTCATCCGTGGCACGGGCGATGGCTGGGAGGCCGCAAGGGCTGGCGCGGCCCAGCAGCATCGGGGAGTGTGCGACATGGTACGGCTGACCCGGCAGGCCATCGGCAAACCGACGATGCCGCACCACTACATCAACGAATCCCGCCTGATCAATCTGGCCCTGACCGGCAGCGCCTCCCCGGTAGACCGTAGCAGCCTGAGCAAACCAGAACTGCGCCTGCTGGAGCTGGTCGAGCGTCAGGACATGGTACTGGTAAGCATGGGGCGGTCCTATGAGCAGCGCAAGGCCGAGCTACTGGTCTTTGCCGCCGCCGAGCGCCAGCACCTCGCTCTACCTGCCAACGTCACCGGGAGGCTGGCAGCATGATTACCGTGAACGGATTGAATGCCGGACCATCCTTGGGCCGACTGACAGACAGGCAAAAAAATGACCACCATGGCAGTGGTGGTCAAACAGTTACGTCTGCAAAGGAGAAACTACATGAAGGCGCGAGCAACCGCTCTTCACGCAGTCATCCTCTCTTGTCTCTCATCCATGTTCAAGACAATTCATTATTAAAGTCGCATATTCGGATTTTTTTGGTATCACTGCGCAAAACATTGCTTTTGCACAAAAAAATAGCCCCAGACATCGGGGCGGCAAGGGAAACGAGACGTGCCCCTTCATTGAGGACACGGCACCACAATGCCATTGGCATGATTGTGAGTCAATCTGCACTGCACCATTTGCACGTTGACTTGCCGGATTTGTCGCGGCACCATTTACTCGTGCCGTTCAATAGCGGCACCGGGATTGGCGTCCCGAATCCTATGGCGGACAGCCGCCACCTTGCGGCTATTTTTGTGTCCGTCGGTAACACCATTGGTGCGCCCATGATTTCCATGGTGGGCCGTGGTGGGAGAGTGCTTGCACTCGCCGGTATCCATAGGGCCGGTACGCCAATCCTGCCACGCGCCTGCCACCCCCGATTGGCGTCGGGGAGCAGGTCTAACCTGACCTATGGAGCCACCACCATGGCTAGCCTTGCCCTGCGCGTTTTCCGCGCCCTGCTTTCCCGTTCCCCCGCTGTTTCCATCATTCGCCCTGCTGCTGATCTGGCCGAGGCCCGCCGCATGGCTGCCGATCTGGTCATGCAGGGCGCGCGAGTCCGTATCCAGCCCGCTGCCCGTGGCTTCGATGTGGAGGTGGCAGCATGAGTACCACTACCCTTGGCATCACCCCGACCGACAACCCGTTTCATGCCCTGGCCGTCGCCCATGCAGCCATGCATGAAGGCAGCGAATTCAACAAGGCTGCCGGCTGCCATGTCCCGGCCATCAGCCGCAAGGACGCAGACATTGCGCTGGGCCATGCAGAACAGGTGCTGGACGATTGCACATTCGGCATGCAGGCACTGGGCCATCTGCTGAGACACCATGACGGCAGGCTCATCGGGGATACCGAGGACACGCTGTTTCAGGCCGGTTGCCTGATTTCGCTGCTGGCCAACGTGCAAGGCCATGCGGTCGAGGCCATCGAGTCGGCCAGATGCCGCCTGTGGGCACATGACCGGATTGCCGCAACCCTCCGGCAGGAGGCACGGTCATGAGCAACCTGTCATCAGTCGTTCCCGTCCTGCGCGGCATGGCCGACTTCCGGGCCGGTCAATGCGCGGACCTTGACGAGCTGGAATGCCGGATTGTCGAGTTTCAGCGCGAATGCCTTGCCGGTACGGCAGCAGTCGGCGCACTGGTCGCGGCGGTCGACCACAAGAACATCGGGATCGACCCGGACACGGTCGGGGATACCGGCTACCTGGTGTCCATGCTCTCGTCGCTGGCATTCGAGCTGACGAACTGGCTTGAAGAAATCTGCATCGCCAGAACCCGGCACAACCTGAACCCCTGAGAGGCCCACGCCATGACAACGAACCATCCACGCGATGGGGCGCGGGACGGCCTGCGCCTTGAAGCCAGCACAGTCAGGGAAGCGGCTCGCCATCAGTGGCCTGCCGTCCTGACCCGGCTGGGGATCGCTGACCGCCAT
>JAGPIM010000213.1 GCA_018055005.1 Laribacter sp. | reverse complement strand
CGACCAGCGGCGCCAGTTCCATCGAGCCGTAGAGCTTGATGATGTCGACGTGCACGCCCTTTCTGGAGAAGTGCTCGCGGGCAATGTGCGGATACTTGGTCGCCACGCGCAGGCGGGCACCCTGCTGCACGGCATGCTCGTAGTCAAAACCTTCGCGCACGGCCACCATCATGCGGCAGCGGGCGATTTCCAGGTCCAGCGGCTGGTACAGGCCGGCACCGCCATGCTCGATCAGCACGTCGCGACCGGCAATGCCCAGATCGGCGGCACCATGCTGTACATAGGTCGGCACGTCGCTGGCACGCACGATGATCAGGCGCACCTCGGGCAGGTTGGTGCCGATCACCAGCTTGCGCGATGATTCGGGATTTTCCAGCGGCTCGATGCCGGCAGCCGCCAGGAGCGGCAGGGTTTCGTCAAAAATGCGTCCCTTGGACAGGGCAATGGTCAACATACTTACGGCTTCCTACTAATCCAGCAAGGCGCGGCGCTCGCGCTCGAGCTGGGCGATATAGCGCTGCAACTGGTTCTGCACGCGACTGTTCTGGTTGACAAACTGGCAACCGATCCGGCGTTGCTCATTGCCGTTCTTTTGCTGCATGACCAGCTTGTTGCGGACCTCGATCTCCACCGGCAGCGATCCCACCTGCCGCAAGTCGATCGAGCAGTCCCGGAACACCTTGCCGAGTTCCAGTCCGGGAATTTCTCCCGGCAGGACCAGCGACATGCCGCCAAGGCTGATGTCGTAAATCGGCAGCACCAGACCGGCACTGCCATCCGGATTGGCATAATCATGCACCCGGCACACGACCGGATTGGCGATGGGGGTCTGGATGCGAAAGTATTCACGCCGCTGCAGCTTGACCACTTCCGGAGGCAGCCTGGCCAGAAAGGCCGGTGCCCCGTCGTAGATGAACGACTGTACCGGCCCGGTGACAAACTGGGTCTTGATGCCGTCCGGGGTACAGACAAACACGTTGCGCTCGCTCTTGAGCAGCTGGCGGTTGGCGTCATCGCTGCTGCCGGCATCGAAGGCAAAGCGGCCGGACTTCAGGTCGATGGCCAGGAGCTTGGTCAGGATGAAACTCTTGCCGTGATTGGAGAACACGGTCACCAGCACGTTGGCAGAAATGATCCGCTTGAGGTGCTGACCGATCTCCAGCGGAGAGGTCATTGCGTACTTGGCCAGGTCTTCGGAAAACGGCAACGGCGCACTGTGGCCCCCGTGCGGGACAGCCGGATCCTGGTCGGAGGAAAGGTCAGTCACAGAAAAGGTCTCGTTCATTGGGCCTTCGTGGCAGTCAGCGGCGGCGGAGTCTGTCCCAGCAGCACGGTCAGGTCATGGCGGAATACGGCAGCACCACTGCCATACGGCACATACACGCGCAGGCGGCCGGCCGGATCGTAAAGGTAGGCACCGGCACTGTGGTCAATGGTGTAGTCGGCCGGAACCGGTCCGGCAACCTGCTGGTATACCACCTTGTAGGCGCGGGCGGCGCGGGCGATCGCTTCGGCAGAACCCGTCAGCGCGGCAAAACGCCGGTCAAAGCCGGTGACATAGCTGTGCAGCAGTTCCGGTGTATCGCGTTGTGGATCCACCGATACGAACAGGACCTGCACCTGGTCAGCGAGCGGCCCCAGATCCCGCATGGCCTGGGACAGCTCGGACAGCGTGGTCGGGCAGACGTCCGGACAATGGGTATAACCGAAAAACACCACCACGGCCTTGCCCCGGTAATCAGCCAGGGAACGTGGACGGCCATCCGTACCGTCCAGCGTCAGCGCCTGCGCGTAATCGGCCCCGGTCACGTCGGTGGCAGCAAAAGACGACCCGGCCCCCGGTTGCGGAGAACAGGCGGCCAGCATCAAACCGAACAACGCGACAGTCAGGGCGCGCAACAGGTGTGTCATCGTGAAGAAGGCTCCGCATGCCGCGAAGCTCAGGCCAAAGGCCAGAAGACGTAGTGGTCAAACAACAACGCAGCAAATATTCCAGACAAATATTTTATGGAATAAGCAAAGACTGCGCGCGAAACGCTGGGAGAATAACCACGATGCATGGACTGTGCAAGGCAGACAAAGCGGGCACCCAACCCCAGTGCCGCCAGCAGATAGCACCAGCCGGCCAGTCCCAGCGCAGCCGGCAACAGGCTGACCGCCAGCAAAAGCCAGCTGTACAGCAGGATTGCCCGGGTCGTGAACTGTTCACCGTGCGTCACCGGCAGCATCGGCAGGCCGGCAGCGGCATAGTCGGCCCGCCGGTAAAGCGCCAGCGCCCAGAAATGTGGAGGCGTCCAGACAAAGATCAGGGCAAACAGTAGCCAGGCCAGCACACCGGTGTCACCGGTTGCTGCCGCCCAGCCCAGTACCGGCGGCATGGCACCGCTGGCACCGCCGATCACGATGTTCTGCGGCGTAGCCGGCTTCAGCCACAAGGTATACACGATGGCATAGCCAAAAAACGTCAGCAGCGTCAGTACTGCTGTCAGCGGATTGCAGCCGAACCCCAGCAACAACAGCCCGCCGCTGGTCAGCCCCAGCGCAGCCGCCAGCGCCAGCCGCGGTGACACCACCCCCACCACCAGCGCCCGCCGGCGCGTGCGCCCCATGCGGGCATCGATGGTGCGCTCCACCAGACAGTTCACCGCCGCCGCACCGCCCGCCACCGCTGCAATGCCCGTCATGGCCAGCAGCAGCGGTCCGGCCGCCGGCCATCCCGGTACCGCCAGCACATAACCGATGGCAGCACAGAACACGATCAGCGCCACCACCCGCGGTTTGGTCAGTGACCACAACCCGGCCACCACCGCCCGTAGCGGAATCCCCGAAGACAACAACGGCACGCTGGCCATGACAAGCTCCTCCACACAGTCCAACTGCACACCTGCCAGCGCCAGGTCAATGCCTCGCCGGCCCTGTTCCCCCGCCGCATCACCTGCACCGGAAGACGCCTTGTTACCGGCCATCCATGCCGTCATGCACCGGGCCAAACCTCATCCTGACCATCACCGTGCAAAATCCGGAATCACCGCCAGCCGGCGTGCATGCAGCACCTGCCGGCCGGCGGTCTGCCACTGCAAGGCCTGCCAGAACACGCTGGCAAACAGCAGGGCCCCGACCAGGTTGTGCGCCACGGCCAACGGCAGGGGCAACTGCCACACCACGTTCAGCATCCCCAACGCCACCTGCCCCAGCAGCAAGACCGCCAGCCACAGGGCAAACCGCCGCCGCTCCGCCCGCTGCCACAGATGCCGGATCCACACGCTCCCCAGCAGGATCACCACCAGCGCCCCCAGCCGGTGCAGCCAGTGAATGGCCGTCAGGTGCGCCAGATCCAGCATCGCGCCGTCTGCGGTCTGCCCCAGCTCGCGCCACAGGTGAAAGCCGTCGGCAAACCGCATGTCGTCCGGCCACCACTGACCACGGCACTGCGGCACGCCAGTGCCGCATGCCAGCCCGGCATAGTTGCTGCTGACCCAGCCGCCCAGCGCCACCTGCCCCCCCCACCACGGCCACGGCCAGCCATGCCAGCCGGCGCTCCCGTTGTGACACCGGCCCGGCCGGCCTGCTGTCGCGCCAGCCCAGCCACGCCAGCAGGCTCAGGACCAGCATGCCGCCCAGCAGGTGCAGGGTGACGATGGCCGGCTTCAGCAGCAGCGTCACCGTCCACATGCCCAGGAGTGCCTGCCCCGTCACCACCAGCACCAGCGTCTGGCTCGCCCGCCAGCCGGCTTCGCCCCGGCGGCGGGCGCGCCGCCAGTCAAGCCAGGCCACCCCGGCAATCATGAGCCCCAGCCCCCCGGCCAGATAACGGTGCAACATCTCCTTGGCCGCCTTGCCGGCATCCAGCGGCAGCCCCGGAAACGCCCGGGCAGCCGCCGCCTGCTCATGCGGCTGGTCCGGCACGGCCAGATGACCATAACAGCCCGGCCAGTCCGGGCAGCCCAGACCAGCATCCGACAGCCGTACATAAGCCCCCAGCGGCACCACGATCATCGCCAGCAGGCAGGCCAGCCGCGCCCAACGCCGTATTGCCGTCATTTCAGAGCCCCTGGTTGGTTTTCAGGACACGTCCGATT
>JAGPIM010000065.1 GCA_018055005.1 Laribacter sp. | reverse complement strand
CTTGACATGGATCAAGGTTAGATTTTCAGAGAAGTCTAATATTGCATCTGAACCGCAGTTGGTTCGATGTAGTTTCTCCTCTATTTCTCCTTTGCAGACTTCTGCGCCGCCCTTTAGCGGCGCATTTTTTTGTCCTCGACATAGGCTAAAACTATTTAGCCACGGCAAGCAATTCAATTATCCAAGAGGCTTGCGACCAGCTACGCTGCCTCCATATCACTTGCCACCGGCCATTAACAGGCCGTCGTCCCGCCTTATGCAAAGGAGGCCATCATGGCCGTACAGATTCTGACCCAAGCCAACTTCAACGAAACCGTCCAGTCCGACAAGCCGGTCATCATCGACTTCTGGGCGCCGTGGTGTGCCCCTTGCCGCATGTTCGCCCCGATCTTCGAGGCCGCCGCCGACAAGCATCCGGACATCCTGTTCGCCAAGGTCAACACTGAAGAAGAACAGGCCCTGGCCTCGGCCTTCGGCATCCGCTCCATTCCGACCCTGATGGTGTTCCGCGAACAGATCATGCTGTTCCAGCAGGCCGGTGCCCTGCCGGCCAATGGGCTGGAGCAGCTGATCGGACAGGTCCGCTCGGTCGACATGGATGAAGTCCGCCGCCAGATCGAGGCGGAAAAGCCCGGACAGTAATCCGCAAAAACGGCCGCTGGTGCGGCCGTTTTTCATGCTGCCCGGACAGACACCCCGCTCAGGACTGCGCCTCGCGCACCATCAACACCGGCACCCGGCTGTTGCGCAACACCATCTCGGCATCACTGCCCATCAGCAGCCGGTCAAGCCCGCGCCGGCCGTGCGTACCCATCACGATCATGTCGGCATTGCTCTGTTCGGCGGCCTCGACGATCAGGTCAGCCACCGTCGTCACGTCACGGGTCACGATCAGGCGTTCGGTCGCCACGCCCTTGGCTTGGGCGCTGGCTTCGGCACGGGCCACCAGTGCCTCGGCCTCGTCACGCAGGGTTTTGTCATGCCCGCCGGACAGGGTCAGGTCTTCGCGCGGGATGTAGGCGATCATCGGGTAGACCACGGTCGGATCAATGACGTGCAGCAGCTTGATCCTGCTGCCCAGCGCCGCGGCCAGTGCAATGGCTTCCTGCAGGCCACGCTCGGCAGCCGGACTGCCGTCCAGCGGAACCAGAATATTGCGATACATCATTGTCTCCCTTCATCGGATCGGATTGCATGGCGGCATGGTGCCAGCCCTGTGATTTTGGAGTTGCCGCGCCCGGAGCCGGTTCCGGCGCCAGCCTTTCCAGTATGGGGACATGACGCCGTTCCTGCTTGACCCGAGTCAACTCCAGGCGGCTTGACCGGCGCCAGGCGCGCCATTTCACGCGCCGCAGCAAATTGTGTGGCATATTCGGAGCCAGGTTTTTACATACTCATTCAGGTATCTAACGCAGGAGCAACGATGAAGCCGATTCATGTGGGCATCATGGGCGTCGGCACGGTCGGCGGCGGAACCGCCACCGTGTTGAAACGCAACGCAGAAGAAATCAGCCGCCGGGCAGGCCGGGCCATTGCACTGAAGATGGCGGCCAACCTGGACGTGGCCAAGGCACGCGAAATCGTCGGTGACGACGTGGAAGTGGTCAGCGATGCCCGTCTGGTTGCCACGAATCCCGACATCGACATCGTGGTGGAACTGATCGGCGGCACCGGCATCGCCAAGGATCTGGTGCTCACGGCCATCGACAATGGCAAGCACGTGGTCACCGCCAACAAGAAACTGCTGGCCGAACACGGCAACGAGATCTTCGCCCGCGCCAGCGCCAAGGGCGTGATCGTGGCCTTTGAAGCAGCCGTGGCGGGTGGCATCCCGATCATCAAGGCGCTGCGTGAAGGCCTGACCGCCAACCACATCGAATGGATCGCCGGCATCATCAACGGCACCTCCAACTTCATCCTGACCGAAATGCGCGAGAAGGGTCTGGCGTTTGCCGACGTACTCAAGCAGGCACAGGAACTCGGTTACGCCGAAGCCGACCCGACCTTCGACATCGAAGGCCATGACGCCGGCCACAAGCTAACCATCATGTCGGCCATTGCCTTCGGCATCCCGATGCAGTTCGACAAGTGCTACCTCGAAGGTATTTCCAGCCTCACAGCCGAAGACATCCGCTACGCCGAAGAGCTGGGCTACCGTGTCAAGCTGCTCGGCATTACCCGCCGTGCAGCCAACGGCATCGAGCTGCGCGTACACCCGACCCTGATTCCGGAAAGCCGCCTGATCGCCAACGTCAACGGCGTCATGAACGCCGTGCTGGCCAAGGGCGATGCCGTCGGCCCGACGCTCTACTACGGTGCCGGTGCGGGCAGCCTGCCGACCGCCTCGGCCGTGGTCGCCGACATTGTCGACGTCACCCGCCTTGCCACCGCTGATCCGGAACACCGCGTGCCGCACCTGGCATTCCAGCCGGAATGCATTGCCGACCTGCCGATCCTGCCGATCGAGGAAATCGAAACCAGCTACTACCTGCGCGTGCCGGTGGTGGACCGTCCGGGTGTGCTGGCCGACATCACCCGCATCCTAGCCGACGAACAGATCTCGATCGAAGCCCTGATCCAGAAGGGCAGCGATCACGGCAGCCATACCGAAATCGTGCTGCTGACCCATCGCGTGCAGGAAAAACACGCCAACTCGGCCATCCGCCGCATCGAGGCACTCGACAGCGTCAAGGGCCGCATCGTGCGCATCCGCATGGAAGCCCTGAATGGCTGAACTGCCGCCGCTGCCGGGTACGGCCATCCGCCCAGCCCGGGCGGCTGACCTGCCCGGCATCGTCGCCATCTACAACAGCACCGTGCCCCTGCGGACCGTGACGGCCGATACCGAGCCGGTCAGCGTGACCAGCCGGCAGGCGTGGTTTGACGCCCATGATCCCGGTCACCACCCGCTGTGGGTGGTCGAGGATGCCGAAGGGCAGCTCCTGGGCTGGGCCAGCCTGTCACCGTTTTACGGCCGGCCGGCCTATGCGGCCACGGCCGAGGTCAGCATCTACCTTGCCGGATCCGCACGCGGACGCGGCCTCGGGCGCTGGCTGCTCGGCTACGTCATGGCCCGCAGCCCGGCACTGGGCATCCGTACCCTGCTGGGCTTCATCTTTTCGCACAACCCCGCAAGCCTCGCCCTGTTTGCCCGGGCCGGCTTTGCCTGCTGGGGGGAACTGCCCGAGGTGGCCGAACTGGACGGCATCCGCCGTTCGCTGTCCATCCTCGGCCGGCACCTCCCCGACCCCGACCCGATACCATGAACTACATCAGTACCCGCGGCGCCCGGCTGGGCAGTTTTTCCGACATTCTCCTGATGGGGCTGGCCCCCGATGGCGGTCTGGCCCTGCCCGAGCACTACCCGCAGATCGACCGCGCCACCCTTGATGCCTGGCGCAGTCTCGACTACCCGGCGCTGGCGTTTGAAATCATCCGTCTGTTCGCCGACGACATTCCCGCTGACGACCTGAAGCGCCTGGTGTTTGCCACCTACCGCGCCGAGGTATTCGGCAGCGCCGACATCACCCCGCTCAAGGAACTGGAGCCGGGGCTGGCGATCCTGGAACTCTCCAACGGCCCCACCCTTGCCTTCAAGGACGTGGCCATGCAGTTCCTTGGCCATGTGTTCGAATACGTGCTGGCCCGCCGTGGCGAAACCCTCAACATCCTCGGCGCCACCTCGGGCGATACCGGCAGCGCCGCCGAATACGCCATGCGCGGCAAGGCCGGCATCAACGTGTTCATGCTGAGTCCGCACGGCCTGATGAGCCCGTTCCAGCAGGCGCAGATGTACAGCCTGATGGATGCCAACATCCACAACCTCGCCGTGCGCGGCGTGTTCGACGACTGCCAGGACATCGTCAAGGCGGTGCAAAACGACCACGCCTTCAAGGCCCGCTACAAGATCGGCACGGTAAATTCGATCAACTGGGCACGCGTGGTGGCGCAGGTGGTGTATTACTTCAAGGGCTACTTTGCCGCCACCCGCAGCAATGACGAAACCGTCAGCTTCTGCGTGCCGTCGGGCAACTTCGGCAACGTGTGCGCCGGCCACATTGCCCGCATGATGGGGCTGCCGGTCCGGAAGCTGGTCGTGGCCACCAACGAAAACGACGTGCTGGACGAATTCTTCCGCACCGGCGCTTACCGCCCGCGCGGCACGGCCGACACCCACATCACCTCCAGCCCGTCGATGGACATTTCCAAGGCGTCCAACTTCGAGCGCTTCGTGTTCGATCTGGTTGGCCGCGACCCGGCCAGGGTGCGTGAACTGTGGGCCAAGGTAGATGCAGGCGGCAGCTTTGATCTCGCCGGCACCGACGCGTTCGCCCGCGTGGCGGACTTCGGCTTTGTATCCGGCAAGAGTTCCCACGCCGACCGGCTGGCCACCATCCGCTCGACGTGGGAACGCTACGGCGTGCTGGTGGATACCCATACCGCCGACGGCCTGAAGGTCGCCGCCGAATGGCGTGAAACCGGGGTGCCGATGCTGTGTCTGGAGACTGCCCTGCCGGCCAAGTTCGAGGACACCATCCGCGAAGCCGTCAACCTGACGCCGCCACGCCCGGCCGGGCTGGACGATATCGAATCGCTGCCCAAGCGGGTGACGGTCGTCAACGCCGATGCAGGCGAAATCAAGCGCTATGTCGAGGACCGGCTCGGCTGAGTTCCCGGTATTCAGCCTTGTGCGGCCACCCAGAGCGGGTGGCCGTTGTTTTGTCTGCCTGCCGGCCACGCTACAATCGCGGCATGCATGCTTTCCTTCCCGTAATGTTGTGTCTGGCACTGGCCAGCCCTTTGGCCTGGGCAGCCCGCCAGGATATCGGCGCACTTGAAACTGCTGCTCGTGCATTTGCCGAAAACGAGTGGCAGGGCCAGAACGTGGGCCTGCAGTTCGGCCAGATCGATCGGCGGCTGGCCCTGCCGGCGTGCCGGCAGCCGGAGTTTGCCTGGACCGGCGAAAAGCGGCAGGGCAGTAACGCACTGAAGCTGTCGTGCCCGGAACACGGCTGGTCATTGCGCTTGCCGGTACGGGTAGTCAGCCAGCAGGGGCTGGTGACGTTCATCCGTCCACTGGAGGCCGGGGCAGTCATCACGGCCGAAGACATCCGTCTGGAGCCCAGCCGGAACGGCCGGGCTCCGGCCGGCAGCTTTACCCGGATTGAAGACGTGGTCGGCAAGTCACTGGGGCGAGGGGTGAGTACCGGCGTGACCTTGCGGCGGGAAATGCTGGCTTCGCCGCTACTGGTACGCCAGAATGAGCAAGTAAAAGTACAGGCTATCGGACCGGCTTTCAGCGTCTGGGCCGATGGCGTGGCGCTGACCAACGGCAGCGAGGGCGAAGTGATTGGCGTACGCATGCCCGGAGGCCGTACCATACAAGGCGTGGTCGCAGCCGATGGCAGCATCCAGCTGCGCTATTGAAGCGACAGGACGACAAGAAATCGCCGCGCTTGATTCAAGTCAGGGACCGTTTCGTCGATATTACAGTCAATACCAGACATGACAAGCAGGCGTATCGCCATGAAAATCCACTCACAGCTTCCGCCGGCCCTCCAGCCGGCAGCACAACCGGGCAACCGCAGCAGCGCGGCCGCACGCAGCAATGCTGCGGACAAGAATGACCAGGTCAGCATCAATCCTCTGGTCAACCGCGTGCAGACCGCCGCCGCCGGTGAAACCGCTCCGGTATTTGATGCCGGCAAGATTGATGCCATCAAGTCCGCCATCGCCCGCGGTGAATTCAGCATCAATGCCGACGCCATTGCCGACGGCCTGATCGCCAGTGCCCGTGAACTGCTTTCGGCCCAGAAACCCTGATTTGACGTATGAGCCAGCCTGCCTCCCTGACGACTGAACAACACCTGGCCCGGCATCTGGGCGAGGAAACCGCTGAATACGAAATCATGCAGGCACTGCTTGCTGACGAGCAGCGAGCACTGATTACCGGCAATCCTCAGGAAGTGGAGCAACTGGCCACCAGCAAGCTGCGCCAGCTCGAACGCATTGATGTACTCGGCCGTACACGGGCCGACCTGATGCATCAACTGGGCCTGAACGACCGGACAGCCCTGTACGGCTGGCTGGCCGGCCGGCCGGACATGCTTTCTGCCTGGCAACGGCTGGAGCTGGTGTCTGAAAAGGCCCGTGCAGCCAACAGCACCAACGGCAAGCTGATCGCCGAACGCCTGACCCACGTCAACCAGGCCATCTCGACCCTGATGAGCAGCGACCAGAGCACGCTCGGCTACGAGCGTGACGGCAGCGCACGCTCGGCCATCAGCGGCGGACGGAGTTTCGGCGCGGCCTGACGCGCTAAGCCTGCTCTCATGCTTTTATGGCAAGATACCGGGCGCATTTAACCGCCCGGTATTGTCATGACTTCCAGTGTTGCCGCCCTGCTCATCGTGGCCTTTGTCGCCGCCAACCTGCCTTTCATCCTGTCGCGCCCACTGGGCGTTCTGGCCCGCCCCCGCAAGGCGTTCGGCTGGCACCTGCTTGAACTGGTCCTGATGTTCGGGCTGACAGCCCTCTTGGCCTTCTGGCTGGAAGGACGGCAATCCCCCCCGCACGCCCAGAACTGGCAGTTCTGGGTGACCAACCTCGCGTTGTTCCTGGTCTTTGCCTTCCCGGGCTTTGTCGGCCGTTATTTCTGGCATCGCCGGATGGCCCGCTGATCCGCCGGCCAGTCCGGCCCCCGCTCCGGTTCTAGCGGCGCCCCTGCCCGAACAAGTGCTTTTTTGCCTCGTCATCGACAGTCGACACACGCGGATTCACGCCCTCGGCCCGGGCATAGGCACGCTGCACGGCCGGACGGGCGGCCATGGCGGCGTACCAGCGTGCCACCTGCGGATAATCAGCCAGATCAATTCCCTGCTTTTCGTGCGGCACGGCCCACGGATAACTCGCCATGTCGGCAATGCTGTATTCGGCCCCGGCCAGCCACTCATGCCTCGCCAGTTGCCGGTCCAGTACGCCATACAGCCGCCCGGTTTCCTTGCGGTAGCGCTCGATGGCGTACGGCACCGGCTCTGGTGCGTACTGGCTGAAATGGTGGTTCTGCCCCAGCATCGGCCCGAAACCGGCCATCTGCCAGAACAGCCACTCCAGAACCGCAGTCCGCCCGCGCAGTCCGCCCGGAATGAAACGCCCGGTCTTGTCGGCGAGATAAAGCAGGATCGCCCCGGACTCGAATACGGACAGCGGCTCACCGCCGTCGGCCGGCGACCGGTCGACGATGGCCGGAATGCGGTTGTTCGGTGAAATCGCCAGAAAGGCCGGATCAAACTGCTCGCCACGGCCGATGTCGACCGGATGCAGGGTGTAATCAAGCCCCGCTTCCTCCAGAAAAATGCTGATCTTGTGCCCGTTGGGCGTGGTCCAGTAATACAGGTCGATCATGGCGCGGCTCCTTGCCGGGTGGCTCAGGCGTAAAACGGCGGCTCGCCCTCCGGGCGGGTCTTGAAGCGCTTGTGCAGCCAGAAATACTGCTCGGGCTGTTCGCGCACCCGTTCCTCGATAAAGGCATTCATCCGGCGGGCATCTTCGGTTTCGTCACCGGAAGGAAAATCGTCCCAGGCCGGAAAACATTCCAGTTCGTACTGCCCGGCAGAAATGCGCCGGGGAATCACCGGCACTACCCTGGCCCGGGTTAACCGGGCAATACGTGACATACCGGTAATGGTAGCCGTCTGCACGCCGAAAAACGGTACGAATACGCTGTCCCGCGCACCGAAATCCTGGTCCGGCAGGTACAGGAACGGCGTATGGTCCTTCATGGCCTTGATGATCGACCGCAAACCCTCGCGGCGCGAGATGATCTTGCAATTGCCGTAACGCTGCCGTCCCTCATAGATCTTGCGGTCCAGCAGTTCGTTCTTCTGGTTGGAGTAGACGCTGACCAGCGGTACATCCTGGTTCAGGCGGAACACGCACATCTCGAATCCGACAAAATGCGGATACAGGATGATGACGTTTTCGTCACGCAGGTCGGTCAGGTAGTGCAGGTTCTTGTAACGCACCAGATCACGGAAGCGCGCGTCGGGCGAATACCACACCACGCCGTACTCCAGCAGCAGCCGGGCCATGGCATGAAAGTGGTCACGCAGCAGCCGGTCCCGGGCGGCGGGTGTCCAGTCCGGAAAACAGGCGGCCAGATTGCGCTCGCCCACCCGGCGGCGCGGCTTGACCAGGTGGTAGGCCAGCCAGCCGACCGGGCGGGCCAGCCTGTCGATGGCAGACAATGGCAGGAAGTGCAGCAGCCACAGGACAAAAAGTGCAAAACGCATGGGTTCAGTCAGCCTCGGAAACGGGAACGGTCGGCGGCAGCTCGGCACCGGCCGGATGTTTAAAGCGGTTATACGACCACAGGTACTGCTCGGGTGCCTCGCGGATCAGCGCCTCCACCTCGGCATTGACCCGGCGGGCATCGGCCAGCTTGTCACCGGTAAACGGCCCGGAAAGCGGACGGATGCGTACCTCAAAACCCTCGCCGACTCCCAGCCGGTGCCCGTAAAAGAAGAACGTATCCACGTTTTTCATCTCGCCCAGCCGGGCCACCAGGGTCATGGTATAGGCCCAGCGGCCAAAGAACGGCACCCAGACACCTTCGCCCTGCCCCGGTACCTGGTCCGGCAGCACGATGGTGGCCTCGCCACTGCGCAGCGCCTTCATCACCTGCCGCACGCCCTGCGGCGTGGCCGGTGCCGTGCGGCCGTTGCCGCGCACCCGGCCGGCCTGCATCACTGGCTCCAGCCAGGCCAGCTTGGGCGGACGGTACATGGCTGTCAGCGGAAACGGCAACCGGCTGGCAAGATAGCGGCCGGCAATGTCATAAGCCCCCAGATGCGGCGTGACAAACAACAGCCCGCGCCCGGCGGCCAGGCTGGCCTCCACGGCCTCCCAGCCTTCGCAACGCCGGACCAGCCGGGCAATGCCGTCTACGTCGCGCCCCCAGGCAATCGCCAGTTCCATCGCGCCCATGCCGGTCTGTACTGCACTGGTTGCAACCAGATGTTTATAATCACGAGGATTTGCCGCCAGCCCGGCCTGCTCCAGGTTGGCTTCGGTCAACCGGGCAAAACGTTTCGAGACCCGCAGGCCCAGCCACCCCGCCACCGCGCCGGTGCGCTGCAACAGGCCCAAGGGCAGATGCCCGGCCAGCGCACACAGCGCCGGAAGCAGTTTGCTCATCTTGCTTGAGTGTCTTGAAAATATAAGCTGGCCATTCTACTGCCGAACGAACATTTCTCCATCAGGGAACCCCTTGTGAGCGAATACCTCTTTACCTCCGAATCCGTCTCCGAAGGCCATCCGGACAAGGTCGCCGACCAGATCTCCGACGCCATCCTCGATGCCATCCTCACCCAGGACAAGCACGCACGCGTTGCCGCCGAAACCCTGGTCAACACCGGCCTCGTCGTGCTCGCCGGTGAAATCACCACCCACGCCAACGTCGACTACATCCACGTTGCCCGCGAAACCATCAAGCGCATCGGCTACAACACTTCCGATCTCGGCTTCGACGCCAAGGGCTGCGCCGTGCTGGTCGGTTACGACAAACAGTCGCCCGACATCGCCCAGGGCGTCAACGAAGGCCAGGGCATCGACCTCAACCAGGGCGCCGGTGACCAGGGCCTGATGTTCGGCTACGCCTGCGACGAAACCCCGACGCTGATGCCGTTCCCGATCTACTACGCCCACCGCCTGGTGCAGCGTCAGGCCGAACTGCGCAAGGACGGCCGCCTGCCGTGGCTGCGTCCGGATGCCAAGAGCCAGATCACCTGCGCCTACGACAGCGAAACCGGCCTGCCCAAGCGCATCGACACGGTGGTGCTCTCGACCCAGCACAGCCCGGACATCAGCCACGACATGCTGACCGAAGCAGTGATCGAGGACATCGTCAAGCCGGTGCTGCCGGCCCACATGCTGACCGCCGACACCAAGTTCCTGATCAACCCGACCGGCCGCTTCGTCATCGGCGGCCCGATGGGCGACTGCGGCCTGACCGGCCGCAAGATCATCGTCGACACCTACGGCGGTGCCGCTCCGCACGGTGGTGGCGCCTTCTCGGGCAAGGACCCGTCCAAGGTCGACCGCTCGGCAGCCTACGCCGGCCGCTACGTGGCCAAGAACATCGTCGCTGCCGGCCTCGCCCGCCAGTGCCAGATCCAGGTCAGCTACGCCATCGGCATCGCCGAGCCGACCTCGATCTCGGTCGACACCTTCGGCACCAACGTGATCCCGAACGAAAAGATCGTCGAGCTGGTCAAGCGCCACTTCGACCTGCGTCCGAAGGGCATCATCCAGATGCTTGACCTGCTGCGCCCGATCTACACCAAGACCGCCGCTTACGGCCACTTCGGCCGCGAAGAGCCGGAATTCACCTGGGAAGCCACCGACAAGGCCGCCGCACTGCGCGCCGACGCCGGCCTGTAATCCTGCCTCTCCGGCACGCCCGTCCTGCCGGATTGACACCCCGAACCGCCGTGATACCCTCCCGGCGGTTTTTTTCGTCCCCTTCCGCCAGCCCCATGCTGCATACCCAATCCCTGCCGGCCGTCCCCGACCTGGTGGCGCTGGCCGCCCAGGCCCCGCACACCTTTCCGGTGCTGCTGCAATCATCCGGCACCACCGGCATCGACCTGCTGCTGGCCCTGCCGCGCGACTCGCGCCTGTATTTCGAGGGTGACGGTGCGCAATTCGTCAGCGATCTGGCCCGCCTGCCGCTGGCACCGGTGCCGCACCCCGAATCTCTGCCGTTCATCGGCGGCTGGTTTGTCTATCTCGGCTACGAACTACTGCATACCTTCGAGCCCAGCGTTGGCACGCCGTTGCCCGACCCGTTTCCGCTGGCCGCCCTGGTGCGCCACCCGGCCGCCATCGTGGTCGACCGTGATCGCCAGACCACCACACTGGTAGCCGAAACGGCCGCCGAGCTGGCCGAACTCACGGCGGCGCTCGCCGCCACCCCCGACTGGCAGGCGCAGCCACTGAGGCTACAACACATCGAGGAAGACGACCCGGCCCGGTTCACCGAAGCCATTGCCCGCATCCACGACTACATCCGCGACGGTGACGTATTCCAGGTCAACCTGTCGCGCCAGTGGCAGGCCACGCTCAACCCGGATGTCTGTCCGGCCGATGTGTTTGCCGCCCTGCGCCAGGCCAATCCGGCACCCTTTTCGGCGCTGGTGCAGTTGGGCGCGGCGGGCAGCATTGTCAGTTCGTCGCCGGAACGGCTGGTGCGGGTCACGCCGGAAGGCGTGGCCGATACCCGGCCGATTGCCGGTACCCACCCCCGAGCCGCCGATCCGGTCGAGGACGCCAGCCTCAAGGCGCATCTGATCGGCGACCTGAAGGAGCGCGCCGAACACGTCATGCTGATCGATCTGGAACGCAACGACCTCGGACGCATCTGCCGTCCGGGCAGCGTCGAGGTCAACGAGCTGATGACCGTGGCCAGCTACGCCACCGTGCACCATATCGAATCCAACGTGCGCGGTCGCTTGCGCGCCGGGCTGACGCCAGCGGACGTTTTCCGCGCCCTTTTTCCCGGCGGCACCATCACCGGCTGCCCGAAAGTGCGCTGCATGCAGATCATCCGTGAGCTGGAAAGCTCGCCACGTCGCGCCTACACCGGCAGCCTGGGTTACATCAACCGCGACGGCTCGATGGATACCAACATCCTGATCCGCACCTTCATGCAAGAAGGCAACCGGCTACGGTTCCGGGCCGGCGCCGGCATCGTGATCGATTCACAGCCCGAGCGTGAACTCCAGGAAACCCGTCACAAGGCACGCGGCCTGCTGCGTGCGCTCGGACTGGAGTAGCCCGCCAGGTCTTCGCCAGGCTGGCACATCACCTCAGGAGACAAGGACAAGACCGGCATGACACGCAGGTCCTCTTTCGGCGCGTCGGTCACGTCCCGAGCCGAAGCGCCGCGACAACCGTCTGGCCGGCTCGGAATCAGGCACGCATACGGCGCTTGCGTGGATCCGGTCCGGGTCGGGATTTGTTCCTGCCAGCATCCGCCCGCAGCCGGGCAGGAGGGGGACTGGCCAGTCGTCAGGCCGGCATGCCACTCGCTCGCCAGGACAGACAATCATGCGGCTCAGGCACCGGATGGTAGCCAGCGGCGGAATCCGGTCCGGCATGCAGGCCGAGCCAATCATCCGGTCGGTCACGCTGACCGGGCAACACATCAAGAAAACACCCCGCCTGGAAGCGGGGTGTTTGTCTCGTGGGGCTGCCGGTACTGTCTAGCGACGGCTTGCGTGCAGCACGAAAATGGCTGGCCGCTTTTTGTAGTCGGCACTGTCGCCCCGCCAGTCAGCCACCGGCCGGCTGATGATCGATTGTGTCGGCAAGGTCAGGTCGCATGCCACGGTCAGCCAGGTCGAGGGCGCCAGCGTGGCGCGCAGGGTATCCAGCAGTTGCGGGTTGCGGTAAGGCGTCTCGATGAAAAGCTCGGCACTGTCCTCGTCGCGTGAGCGTTTTTCCAGCCGGCGGATGGCGGCGATGCGTTCGGCCTCGGGCACGGGCAGATAGCCGTTGAAGGCAAACCGCTGCCCCTGGCTACCTGAGCCCATCAGGGCTAACAGGATCGACGACGGTCCGACCAGTGGTTCGACCATCATGCCGTGCCGGTGCGCCAGCCGGACCAGGTTGGCACCGGGGTCGGCCACGGCCGGACAGCCGGCCTCGGACAGCAGGCCGACGTCGTGGCCGGCCAGCAACGGGGCCAGCAGGGCCTCCAGTTCCGCCTCGGCGGTGTGCTCGTTGAGTTCGGCCAGTTCCAGCGCCTGCAGCGGCGTATCCAGCTCCAGCTGCTTGAGGTGCTTGCGGGCAGTCTTGCTGGCCTCGACCACGAAACGGGTCAGGTGGCGGATGCGTTCACGCTGGGCGGGGATCACCCAGTTGTCGGGCGGCGAGTCACCGAGCGGAGTGGGAATCAGGAAAAGCGTGGCCATTACAGTACCTCGACACCGGCTTCCAGCAGCAGGTCTACCAGGTCAAACAGGGGCAGGCCGATCAGGGCATTGGGATCGGTGGAATCAATGCGGGCAATCAGTGCCCCGCCAAGTTTTTCGCTCATGCAGCCGCCGGCGCAGTGAATGGCATCCGGCTCGCGCTCAAGATAGGCGGCGATCTGTCCGTCGGTCAGATTCCGCATGCGGACGGTGGTGATGTCCACCCGCTCGCGCAACACGTCGCAACGGGCATCGTAGAGTGCCAGGGCGGTATGGAACACCAACTCGCGGCCGCGGGTGCGCTGGAGCATTCCGATGGCGGCGGGCACCGAGCCGGGCTTGCCCAGCTGCTCACCGTCCAGCAGTGCCACCTGGTCGGAGCCGATGATCAGCGCATCCGGACAGCGTTCGCCCAGCGAGCGCGCCTTGATGCGGGCCAGCCGGCAGGCCGTATCCAGTGCGGATTCGCCGGGCAGCGGGGTTTCGTCACAGACGGGAGCCAGCGCCTCGAAAGGCAGGCCCAGACGGGACAGCATCTCGCGACGGAAACGCGAGGTGGAAGCAAGGACCAAACGCATGAAAGTGAAGGATTCTTTTGACAGGGGAGAACGCGGATAATATCATCCGCCGTTTATGTCCCAACCCATTTTGATCAATCCGCTCACGTTCGCGCGTG
>JAGPIM010000064.1 GCA_018055005.1 Laribacter sp. | reverse complement strand
GGCGGGCTGGTGCAGATTCCCTGCATCGAGCGCAACGGCATTGCTGCGGAAAAGGCCATCAAGATTGCCCAGCTGGCCTTGCTGGAGGACGGGCAGCACAAGGTGTCGCTCGACACGGTGATCGCCACCATGCTGGCAACCGGACGCGACATGCTGGCCACATACAAGGAAACCTCGCTGGCCGGTCTGGCGGTGACGGTGAACATGACCGAGTGTTGAGCTGCTCTGGCAGGGGATGAAAAAAGCGGGCAGGGCCCGCTTTTTTGCCGGTTTTGCCGGCAACAGGCAAAAAAAGACGGCACCCGGAGGTGCCGTACCCAAATGGAGCCTGCAGGAGAAAATTCAGAATGCGAAGTGCTCGGCTTCCAGTGCCATCAGCGGCTTGGCGCCAGCCTTGAGCGTGACGATCAGCGACTGGGTTTCCGGGAACAGCTTGGCAAAGTAGAAACGCGCGGTGGCGATCTTGGCGTTGTAGAACGCAGCTTCCGGCGAGCCTTCCATCTTCTCGGCGGCCACCTTGGCCATCCAGGCCCAGAAGTAGCCGTAGGTCAGGTGACCGATCAGGCGCAGGTAGTCGGTGGCGGCGGCACCGGCTTCATCCTTGTTCATCATGGCGGCCATGCCGATGCCCATGGTGATTTCGGCGATCTGCTTGTTCAGCGCGTTGAGCGGCTCGACCAGTTCCTTGATCTGGGCATTGCCGGCGTTGGCTTCGCAGAACTTGTGGATCTGCTTGGTGAACTTGCGCAGCTTGGCGCCCTGGTCCATCAGCACCTTGCGACCGAGGAGGTCGATGGCCTGGATGCCGTTGGTGCCTTCATAGAGCTGGGAGATGCGGCAGTCGCGCACCAGCTGTTCCATGCCCCATTCGCGGATGAAGCCGTGCCCGCCGAAAACCTGCACGCCCATGTTGGCAGCGAGGAAGCCGTTGTCGGTCATGAAGGCCTTGGCAACCGGGGTCAGCAGGGCGACGGTGTCGGCGGCGTCCTGGCGGGCAGCGTCATCGGTAGATTTTTCCTCGATGTCGAGTTGCAGGGCCAGGAAAGCGGTAAGGGCGCGGCCGGCTTCGGTGTAGGCCTTTTGCGTCATCAGCATGCGGCGCACGTCCGGGTGCACGATGATCGGATCAGCCGGCTTGTCCGGGCAGGCCGGGCCGTTGAGTGCACGCATTTGCAGGCGCTCTTTGGCGTAGGCCAGTGCACCCTGGAACGAGGCTTCGCCAATGCCCAGACCCTGCATGCCGCAGCCCAGACGGGCAGCGTTCATCATGGTGAACATGCAGGCCAGGCCCTTGTTCTTTTCACCGATCAGCCAGCCCTTGGCACCATCAAGGTTGATGACGGCGGTGGCGTTGGCCTTGATGCCCATCTTGTGTTCGAGCGCGCCGCAGGAGACCGGGTTGCGGCTACCGTCCTCGAGGAATTTCGGCACGATGAAGAGCGAGATGCCCTTCACGTCCTTGGGCGAGTCCGGCATGCGGGCCAGCACAAGGTGGATGATGTTGTCGGAGAGGTCGTGCTCGCCGGCGGAGATGAAGATCTTGGTACCGGTAATGCTGTAGCTGCCGTCGGCATTCGGCTCGGCCTTGGTCTTGAGGAGGCCGAGGTCGGTGCCGCAGTGCGGCTCGGTCAGGCACATGGTGCCGGTCCAGCTGCCGTCTACCAGCTTGGGCAGGTAGGTGGCTTTCTGTTCGTCGGTGCCGTGGGCGTGGATGGCGGAATAGGCGCCGTGCGACAGGCCCGGATACATCGACCAGGCGACGTTGGCCGAGCACTGCATTTCCATGACCGGGAAAGCGAGCGATTTGGGCATGCCCTGGCCACCGTAGGCCGGATCGCAATCCAGGCCGGTAAAGCCCAGTTCGCAGTATTGCTGGTAGGCTTCCTTGAAGCCGGCCGGAGTCTTGACGCTCTTGGTGGCTGCGTCGTAGTGACAGCCTTCCTCGTCAGCCGCGCGGTTGATCGGGGCGAGTTCGTTTTCGCAGAACTTGGCCGCAGCATCCAGATAGGAAGCGAAAACATCGGCCGAGGCGTCTTCGTAGCCCGGCAGGTTCGGCAGGATGTCCTGCACGCCGATCAGTTCATTGAGGACGAAATCAAAATCACGCAGCGGGGCTTGATAGGCAGGCATCTCTCTTGTCTCCGGTGGGTTAAGCTGGGAGTGATCGGCCGGTGACATGATTGTCCCGACCTCTTTTGTCATAGGTTAAACGACCGTTTGAAATGGCGCAAGCGGATTTCAAACGAATGTTTGGATTCTGTGGCGCAAAACCGGCCCGCAGGGTTTTCCTGTTGTTTGAATGATTCAGAACATATGTCGAGAAAATGGTTCAGGCGGGTTTTGCCTTCCCACGAGTCGATCGTGCACAACCGCTGGCTGGCGTGGATGGGGCCGGCGCTGCGGCAGCCACAGCTCTGGCAGCTGCACCGGCGCAATGTCAGCCGGGCGGTGGCGATCGGCCTGTTTTGCGGACTGATGCCCGGGCCGACACAGATGTTGTCGGCCGGCATCCTGGCGTGGCTGTTCCGTGTCAACCTGCCGGTTGCGCTGTTTACCACCCTTTACACCAACCCGTTTACCATTGTGCCGCTGTATTTGCTGGCACTTAAATATGGCGAGCTGATTACTGGCTATCATGGCGCCGGAATGACCGAGCCGCCCGAACCGGACGGAGCAGGTCTGGTGGCGTGGGCACACGCGCTGGGTGACTGGGCGTGGTCGCTCGGGCCGTCATTGCTGGTCGGACTGGTCGCGCTGGCCCTGACCCTGGCTCTGGCGGGCTATGTTCTGGTTGAAGGTGTATGGCGCATGCACGTCGTGCATGCCTGGAGAAACAGAAAGTGGCGGCATGGATCTGACCGAAAACCGGATTGACGGCGATGTGGTGTATCAGGGCGGATTTTTCGAGGTCACGCGCGACCGGGTGCGTTTGCCTGACGGTCGTACCAGCCAGCGGGAGTTCATCCGGCATCCGGGAGCCGTTGCTGTTTTTGCTTCTTTGCCTGATGGCCGGCTGGTATTCGAGCGGCAGTTCCGCTACCCCGCCGGGCGCGAGTTCCTGGAGATTCCGGCCGGCAAGATCGACCCGCATGAATCACCGCTGGCCACCGCCCGGCGCGAGTTGCTGGAAGAGACTGGCTATACCGCTACACACTGGTGGCAACTGCCGACCGGGTATCCCTGCATCGGCTACTCTGACGAACGCATCGTCTATTTTGTGGCCGAAGGGCTGGAGCCGGGAGAGCGCCGGCTGGACGAAGGGGAGTTCCTCGAAGTGCTGACCCTGTCTCTGGACGAAGTCCGCCGTCTGGCTGCCTGTGGCGAGCTGTGTGACGGCAAGACGCTGGCCGGGCTCTACTGGTACGAGCAGTTTCTTGCCGGCCGGATTGAGCGTATCGCTGCTGTCCAGCCTCCGGCCCAAGAGCCCTGCTCATGAAACTGCGCTGCCCGGCCCGTATCCGTACCCGTCGCGGGGAAACCTTTTATGGCGAATGCGTGGAGCTCACCGTCGAAGGACTGTCCGTACACAGTGAATACGTACCGCAGTTTCGCGAAATGCTCGAAATCATCGTCATGGCCCCTGATCTGGCCGGCAAGCCGGTCGCGCCCCTGCGGCTGACCACCGAGGTGATGCATTGCTGCACCGTCGAGCCCGGTTCCCGCTTTGAAATGGCGATGACCATCGTGGCCCGCAGCCACGAGGACAGCTGATCCGGATCAGTCGAAATGCTGTACGCCTGCCTGCGGTGCCGGAAGATCGTGCCGGCGCCGGCGGGGCTGCACGCGGACGGCACAGTAGCCGTTGACCTCGTCGCGCGTCCGGATGAAAAACAGCGTTGAAGCAGCGCAGAACGCTGCAAACGCCCATGCCAGCAGGAATACGGTGCCATAAGCCGTCAGGGGCGAATCAAACAGCGGCTGGCCGGCAAGCGCCGGACTGGCCGGGTCGACGACCAGAAAGATACCCGTCGTGGCCAGACCGGCCACCCAGAATGACGTCCACAACACAATGGCAAAGCGCGGTGACAGCATGGAGGCCTCCTGCACACAGGTTGTGTTTCGCGGAACTGCACTCTGTCAACGTAGCGCGACCTGCGGCACAGGACAAGCCGGATTGTCAGACAGGCTGCGTGGCTGTGCGGCCCTGGCTTCCCGGTCGCATCCGTCCGTCCGGACCGGCGTCAACCGGTGGATCACCTGGTTGCGGCTGCCGCGCCATACCAGCGAGGCGTCGGCCTCGTCCTGCTCGAAACGGCCGTCTACCAGCACGTCAACCAGCGCAACCACCTCGTGCTGCGCTGCGGTCAGCGTGGCCAGCGTGTAGCCGGTCCAGCACCACACGTCCTTGTCCGGACACTCGGCCCGAACCCGCTCAAGCAGTTGCCTGACCGTGGCCAGATTGGCCGGATGCAGGGGGTCGCCCCCCGAAAGCGACAACCCGCGCCGGCGGATGCGGGTGTCGTTCAGGTCGGCGATGATGCGGTCGGCCAGCGCATCGTCAAAGGGCCGGCCGCTGTCTAACGGCCAGGTGCTGGCGTTGTAGCAGCCGGGGCAGCGGTGCTCGCAGCCCGACACGAACAGGGTGGCGCGCGTGCCGGGACCGTTGACGACATCGACCGGATAATACTTGTGGTAATGCATGACGGCGGTTCCGCGCTTACAGGTGCTTGACGCGGCGTTTCACTTCTTCCTGCTTGCCCGAATTGAACGGACGCGCATCAGGGCTGCCCAGATAGCCGCAGACGCGCCGGGTGACCGATACCCGCGAGGGTTCGCGGTTGCCGCAGGCCGGGCAGACAAAGCCCTTGCTGGTGCAGCGGAATTCACCGGTGAAGCCGCAGTCGTAGCATTCGTCGATCGGCGTGTTGGTGCCGTAGTACGGTACCTTGCGGTAGCTGTAGTCCCACACGTCTTCCAGCGCCTCGACGTTGTGACGGATGTTCGGATATTCGCCGTAGCAGATGAAGCCGCCACTGGCGAGCGGCGGGTAGGGTGCCTCGAAGTCGATCTTGTCGTAGGGATTGACCTTCTTTTCCACGTCAAGGTGGAAGCTGTTGGTGTAATAGCCTTTGTCGGTCACACCGTCGACGATGCCGAAGTCGCGGGCGTCGATCTTGCAGAAGCGCGAGCACAGGTTTTCCGACGGCGTGGAATACAGGCTGAAGCCGTAGCCGGTTTCGGTCTTCCATCGGTCGGTGGCGGCCCGCAGGCGGCTGACAATGGCGATGGCCTTGTCGCGCAGTTCGTCGCTGTCAAAAACGTGAACGGCATTGCCGTACAGCGCGTTGACGGTTTCGTGCAGGCCGATGTAGCCAAGGCTGATCGAGGCCCGGCCGTTCTTGAAGATGTCGCTGATCTCGTCGTCAGCCTTCAGGCGCACGCCGCAGGCGCCTTCCATGTAGAGGATCGGCGCCACGCGCGCCTTCACGCCCTTGAGCCGTTCAATGCGGTACAGCAGGGCGTCATGGGCGACGGCGAGCTTGTCGTCCAGCAGTTGCCAGAACCGCGCTTCGTCGCCCTGCGCTTCCAGCGCAATGCGTGGCAGGTTGAGGCTGACCACGCCGAGGTTGTTGCGGCCTTCGTGCTTTTCTGCGCCGTCCTGTTCCCACTTCGACAGGAACGAGCGGCAGCCCATCGGTGTCTTGAACGAGCCGGTGACGCGCACCACTTCGTCGTAGTTGAGGATGTCCGGATACATGCGCTTGCTGGCGCACTCCAGCGCCAGTTGCTTGATGTCGTAGTTCGGGTCGCCGGCCTTGTGGTTAAGGCCGTCCCGGATGGCAAACACCAGCTTGGGAAACACCGCCGTCTTGCGGTTCTTGCCCAGACCGGCAATGCGGTTTTTCAGGATGGCACGCTGGATCATGCGGGCCTGCCAGCTGTCGCCGAGGCCGAAGCCGAAGGTCACGAACGGTGTCTGGCCGTTGGAGGTGTGCAGCGTGTTGACTTCGTATTCCAGCGACTGGAAAGCGTCAAAGCAGTCTTTCTCGGTGCGCGCCATGGCGTAGCCTTCGGCGTCGGCAATACCCCATTCGGCCGCAACAGCCAGGTGTTTGGCGTGGCTGAGGGTGACGTACGGTGCCAGCACTTCGTCGATGCGGTTGATGGTGGTGCCGCCGTAAATGTGGCTGGCCACTTGGGCGATGATCTGGGCGGTAACGGCCGCAGCACTGGCGATCGATTTGGGCGTGTCGATCTCGGCGTTGCCCATCTTGAAGCCATGCGTGAGCATGCCTTCGACATCGATCAGCATGCAGTTGAACATCGGGAAGAACGGTGAATAGTCCAGGTCGTGGAAGTGCAGCTCGCCCTTCTGGTGTGCTTCGGCCACATGGCGTGGCAGCAGGTGGGTCAGCGCGTAGTGGCGGGCGACGATGCCGGCCAGCAGGTCGCGCTGGGTCGGGATCACCTTGGCGTCCTTGTTGGCGTTTTCGTTCAGCAGCGCCGTATTGCTCTGCTCCACCAGCCCGGCGATGTCCTGCGCCAGCCGTCCGCGCGCTTCACGCGCGAGGTCGCGGTCGTGGCGGTATTCGATGTACGCCCGTGCCACTTCCGGCGCCTGCGCCATCAGCAGGTCTTCCACCCGGGTCTGGATTTCGTGGATGTCGACTTCTTCGCGTCCGGCCAGTTCATCTCCGATGGTCCGCGCCAGTGCGTTCCCCAGTCCGGCGTCGGCATGCCCGCAGGCCCGGCGGGCGGCATCGACAGCCTCGGCGATGCGGGTGGCGTTAAAAGGAGCGCGGCAGCCGTCGCGCTTGATGATTACGGGTTTCATGAACAGCCTCGGAAAGGGAAACAAGCCATGCTCGATCAATATGTGCGATTTTCATGACTTTAAAACACAAGATGTTGTGTAATTTACCTGAGGCTACCCTGGTCAGGTTTTGATTTGAAACAGGTTTGCCGTATTTGTCCTTGTCATTGGCTGGACAAAAAATCCGGGTGGCAGATGCCGGAGCAAACAAAACGCCCCGCAGGGCGGGGCGTTGCTTGAGGCCGTCCGGCCGTCAGGACCAGAGGCGGACGGCGGCAGCCAGCAGGGCCAGCAGGGCCGCCGGTCCGCCCAGCAGCAGGCGGATGAGCCGGTTGTGCGGCACGAAGCCCACCCCACGGACAAAGCTGGCGCTCATGGCCCAGAACAGCAGCAGGGCGGCCGGATGATCTGCCTTGCCGTCCGGCATGGCCAGCAGGGCCGGATAGGCCGTCAGTCCCAGCATGATGGCCACGCCGAGCAGCAGCAGCGGACCATGAACGCGGGATGCAGCCGATTCAGCCATGCAGGTCGGTTTCGGCATCTTGCTGGAGCGAGAGGCGGCGGTCCTCTTCATGCTCGCCCCACAAGGCATTGAGGATGGCCAGCAGCACGGCAAAGCCGATGCCCAGCACCCAGGCGAAATACCACATTCGGAATCCTTCCTTTGTTCAGTGGGCGCACTGGCACTGGCAGTCGCCGTGCGTGTCCAGGGGGTGTGCCGCCGGATTGGCAAGATAGTCCGCCAGCGCCATGTCAGGCGTCGGCTGGCCGGAGATGACCAGCCGGATGCCCGCCCTGGCCAGACGCTGGCGCAGGCAGTCACCGGCTCCGGCCGTGATCAGCACGTCAATGCCGGCCAGCGGATGGTCCGCTACCGGATCGGCCTCGTGCAGCGTGCCGGCCAGCGGCAGTTGCAGCCATTGCACCGGCAGCTGCGGCGAGTGCGTGTCATACACCACGAAATGGCGGCAACGGCCGGCGTGGGCGGTCAGGTCCCGGCGGTTCTGGCTGGTCAGGGCTATTTTCATCAGTCGTGTTTCCTTGTGCTTCATCAGTAGGCGCTGTGGCTGTTTTCCCGCACGTAGTCGGCCGTTACCTTGCCGCGCATGACGCGGTAGGCCCAGCGGGTGTAGAGGATGATGACCGGCATGAAGATCAGCGTTGCCACCAGCATGATGGTCAGCGTGCGCGGGCTGGAAACGCTGTCCCACACGGTCAGGCTGGAAACCGGATCAAGCGACGACGGCATGATGAACGGGAACATCGACACGGCTGCGGTGCCGATGATGCCGGTCATGCCGATGGCCGAGGCCCAGAATGCGGCAAAGCTGTGCCCGCGGCGCAGCAGCCACAGGGCCAGCCCCATGCCGGCATAGGCTGCCAGCGGCACCAGCCAGGCCAGCGGCCAGCGCGCGTAGTTGGCCATCCACGCACCCTCCTGGATGACCACCGTCTTGGCCAGCGGGTCGGGCAGGGCGGCCGGATCAAGGGCCGAGGTGATCACGTAGCCGGCGATGCCGTTGGCCAGCCAGAGACCGGCCAGCGTAAAGCCGGCCAGGGCCAGCAGGCCGGTGGCCATGGCCCAGCGGCGGGCGCGGGCCGCGATGTCGCCTTCGGTCCGGTGTACCAGGTAGATGGCACCGTGGCAGGTGATCATGGCGCTGGACACCACCCCGCACAGCAAGGCAAACGGATTGAGCAGCCCCCAGAACGAACCTTCGTAGTACGACACCAGGTTGGCATCGAAGCGGAACGGCACGCCCTGCAACAGGTTGCCGAAGGCCACGCCGAAGATCAGCGGCGGCACGAATCCGCCGACAAACAGCCCCCAGTCCCAGGTCGAGCGCCAGCGCGGATCATTGATTTTGCTGCGGTAGTCAAAGCCGACCGGCCGGAAGAACAGGGCCCACAGTACCGCCAGCATTGCCCAGTAAAAACCGGAGAATGCCGTGGCGTACACCAGGGGCCAGGCGGCAAAGATGGCGCCGCCGCCAGTGATGAACCAGACCTGGTTGCCGTCCCAGTGCGGGCCGACGGTATTGATGATGACGCGGCGTTCGACATCGTTCTTGCCGACCCAGGGCAAGAGCGTGCCGACGCCCATGTCGTGGCCGTCCATGATGGCAAAGCCGACCAGCAACACGCCGACCAGCAGCCACCAGATGATTTTCAGGGTGGGGTAATCGATCACGATGCGCTCCTAGTGAGAATGGGCTTCATGCTGGTAACGGCCGGTGCCGAGCGACCCCGGCCCCTGACGGGCAAAGCGCACCATCAGGAACATTTCGACCACCAGCAGCAGCGTGTAAAAGCCGACAAAGCCCGCCAGCGAGCCATACAGCGATTCGACCGACAGCGTGGACACCGACAGCCGCGTGGGCAGCACGCCGTAGATGGTCCAAGGCTGGCGGCCGTACTCGGCCACGAACCAGCCGACCTCGCAGGCAATCCACGGCAGCGGCAGGCTCCACAGCGCGGCCCGCAGCAGCCACGGCCGGTCGGCAAAGCAGCCCTTGATCGAGAACCACAGCGCCACGCTGAAGAGCAGCAGCATCCAGAAGCCCAGCCCGACCATCACGCGGAAAGTCCAGAACATCGGCGTCACGCCGGGGATGGTGTCGCGCGCAGCGGCATCGATCATGGCTGCCGTCGCCAGCGTCACGTCCGGCGTGTATTTCTTCAGCAGCAGGCCAAAGCCGAGGTCGGCCTTGTGGCGTTCGAACAGCTCCCTGGCTTCGGCGTCGTTGCGGTTGGCCCGCAGCCGGTCCAGCGCCTTGACGGCCTCGATGCCGGATTCGATGTGCAGGCGGTTCTTGGCCACGATCTCGTGGATGCCGGGAATCTGCTTGTCCACCGAACGCGTGCCGATCAGGCCCATCACCCACGGAATCTCGATTGCCCAGTCGTTCTTCATCTCGGCTTCGTTCGGCCAGGCAATCAGGTTGAAGGCCGCCGGGGCCGGTTCGGTGTGCCACATGGCCTCCATCGCTGCGAGCTTGGTCTGCTGCGCCTCGCCCACGGTGTAGCCCGACTCGTCGCCCAGCACGATCACCGAACACACGCTGGCAAAGCCGAAGGCCGCCGCAATGCGGAAGCTCTTTTTGGCAAATTCGACATCACGCTTGCGCAGGAGATACCAGCTTGATACCGACAGCACGAACATGGCGCCCGTGACATAGCCGGCCGATACCGTGTGCACGAACTTGGCCTGGGCATCCGGGTTGAACACCACGGCCCAGAAGTCGGTCAGTTCCATGCGCATGGTTTCGTAGCTGAACTCGGCTCCGACCGGATTCTGCATCCAGCCGTTGGCGATCAGGATCCACAGCGCCGACAGGTTGGTGCCCACGGCCATCAGGATGGTGACCAGCAGGTGCTGGCGGCGCGAAAGCCGGTCCCAGCCAAAGAAAAAGAGGCCGATGAAGGTGGATTCCAGAAAGAAGGCCATCAGGCCTTCGATTGCCAGCGGCGCGCCGAAGATGTCGCCGACGTAGTGGGAGTAATACGCCCAGTTGGTGCCGAACTGGAATTCCAGCGTGATGCCGGTGGTGACGCCAAGGGCAAAGTTGATGCCGAAAAGCTTGCCCCAGAAACGGGTCATGTCCTTGTAGACCAGTTTGCCGGTCATCACGTAGACCGACTCCATGATCACGAGGAGCCAGACCATTCCCAGCGTCAGTGGCACGAACAAGAAGTGGTACATGGCCGTCGCGGCAAACTGCAGGCGCGACAGATCGACCACATTGTCAATTGGCATGAGGGTTCTCCTTGAATTGCAGAGGTGATCCGGCGGGCGTTGCAACGACATCGGCCATCTTGCGGCTATCCACCTCGACCCGCTGCGGGGCGATGAACAGCCACCACAGCAGGGTCAGCAAGACGAGCTTGATGACGACGACCCACACCAGTTCGCGGCGCAGTCGGCGGTCGGCAAGACGCATGGTTTTCTCCTGACAGGATCACGGTATGTACCGGTCAGGCTGGCGCAGGACAGCCGGCAGGATGTCTTGCGCCAGACAAACCGGAACCCGTTGGATATCAATATCCATGCCACATGACATATCCACGAAAATCATAGTTGAATCAGCCTGTTATTGACGTGAACCTTCTGACAGGCGTGATGCTGTGGCTGCCACTGGCAGGAAATGGCAGTTTTTTTGTCATAAAATGGCAGTCATCCTGTCCTGCGCCATGCCTATGTCCTCGTCCCTGAATGCCTTGTCACGCTATCTGGATGCCCTGGCAGCACCCCACATCCTGTGTGACCGCGATTACCGCATCCGTTTTGCCAACCGGGCCTACCGAGAACGGTTTGCCCACGGTGCCGAAATCGTCGGCCAGCCGTGTTTTGCCGTGTCGCACCACTATCGGCAGCCCTGCAATGACTGCGGCGAAAGCTGCCCGTTGCAGCGCAGCCTGCAATCACGGCAGATGGAACGGGGCGTACACCTGCACCACTCGGCGCAGGGCGAGGAGTTCGTCGAAATCGAGCTGACCCCCGTATTTGGTGATGACGGCCAGTGCGAATTCTTTATCGAACGCATGCAGCCCCTGCCGCTGGCTGCCGCGCGCAATGAAGGGCTGGTGGGCCGCAGCCCGGCCTTCCAGACCCTGCTGGGCCGCATCGCCCGCGTGGCGCCCAGTCACGCCACCGTGCTGGTCCAGGGCGAATCCGGCAGCGGCAAGGAGCTGGTCGCCCATGCCATCCACCGCAGCAGCGCCCGTGCCGGCCGCCCGTTCGTGACGGTCGACTGCACCGGCCTGCCGGAAAACCTGATCGAAAGCGAACTGTTCGGGCACGAGCGCGGCGCCTTTACCGGCGCCGTGCGCCGCCAGCAGGGCCTGGTCGAGGCAGCCGACGGCGGTACGTTGTTCTTGGACGAAATCGGTGACATGCCGCTGGCGATGCAGGCGCGGCTGCTGCGCTTCCTCGAAACCGGCACCTATCGCCACATCGGCTCGCCCGAATTGCGGCGGGCCGACGTGCGCGTCATCAGTGCCACCCACCGCAACCTGCGCGAGCGGGTGGCCGCCGGTGCCTTCCGGGCTGACCTTTATTACCGTCTGGCCTGTGTACCGTTGAGCGTGCCGCCCCTGCGCGAGCGGCGCGAAGACCTGGCCCTGCTGGCCGAAGCCCTGCTGGCACGTCAGGCCGGACAGGGTGACAAGCACCTGTCTCCCGGTGCACTTGACCGGCTGGCCGGCTATGACTTTCCCGGCAATGTCCGGGAGCTGCGCAACATCCTCGAGCGTGCCAGCCTGTTTGCCAGCGGCTCCGTCATTGGCCGCAGTCACGTTGACGAAGCCCTGGACGGCTGGGAACCGGCGGAGGCTGCCGGGCAGGCCGCCCCAGTCCCGCAAGACCTGGCCCGGCAGGTGCGCGAATTCAGCGGCACCCGCCGCCAGCTGGCGCAACAGTTGGGCATCAGCGAACGGACCCTGTATCGTTTGTTGAGGACGACCCGGGTCGCGGGTCAGGACACGGACGCGTAACCGGAGAAGGACATGGCACAGGAAATCGAGCGCAAATTCTTGGTACAGGGCGACTTCCGGCCCTTTGTCAGCCGGCGGGAACGCATCGTGCAGGGCTACCTCAACTCTGCACCGGAACGTTGCGTCCGCATACGCATCAAGGGCGGGCGCGGATTCATCACCGTCAAGGGCATCGGCAATGCTTCCGGCCTGTCCCGCTTCGAGTGGGAGCGTGAAATTCCGCTGGCCGAGGCCGAATCCCTGCTGGCGCTGTGCGAGCCTGGCGTGATCGACAAGCTGCGTCACGAGGTTCACATCGGTCGCCACGTCTTTGAAGTGGACGAGTTTGCCAGCAGCAATGCCGGCCTGGTGCTGGCCGAAATCGAGCTTTCCAGCGAAGACGAGGACTTTGCCCGTCCCGGCTGGCTGGGGGCCGAAGTGACCGGCAACCTGCGCTACTACAACGTGATGCTGATGAAAGAGCCGTATGGCAGTTGGCCGGAACAGACCCGTGCCGGCTGACCGGGGGTTGCCAGCGGCCGGATGTCCGGATCTGTGGCGGCAGCGGGCTTTGCTGCTGGCTGGCCGCGCCACCGGCGAATCCGGGCGGTGAGTCCGGCACGGGGTTGCTTCCCGGCATGAAAAAGCCGGCCATGCAGGCCGGCAACAGAAGGGTGTGTCCGGGAGGCCGGACACCGCCGGTCAGGCCCGGGCGGCTTCTCCGGCCGGTGTGGCAGCCGGGCGGATGACAGCCAGACGGTGCAGCACCAGCAGGCTGGCGGCAAAGCAGGCCGTGCAGACCAGCAAGGCCATGCCGACCGAACCGGAAGCGCCGAGGACCAGATAGCCAGCGACCGAACTGCCTGCCACGACCATTGCATACGGCAGCTGGGTGGTGACATGGTCGATGTGATGGCTGGCGGCACCGGTCGAGGACAGGATGGTGGTATCGGAAATCGGCGAGCAGTGGTCACCGAACACCGAACCGGCCAGCACGGCCGACAGGGCCGGCAGCAGCAGGGTGGGCTCGGCGGCCATCATCAGGTCGGCGCCCAGCGGCAGCATGATGCCGAAGGTGCCCCAGCTGGTGCCGGTCGAAAACGCCATCGCACCGGCCAGCAGGAACAGTACCGCCGGCAGCAGCCAGACCGGCAGGGCAAGCTGGGTCAGCGATGCCAGATACTTGCCGGTTTCCACGTCGCGGATCACCGCCGCAATCACCCATGCCAGCAGCAGGATGCGCAGGGCCGGCCACATCGAGGCAAAGCCGTGGCGCACCACCGAGCCCCACACACCCAGACCTAGGCCAAGGCGCAGCGACAGGACGATGGCCACGGCCAGCGCGCTCAGGGCGCCGCTGACCAGTGACAGGCCGACGTTGGTGTTTTCAAATGCCCCCAGCACGCTGAACGACTGTCCGGCTGCGGTCAGTGC
>JAGPIM010000212.1 GCA_018055005.1 Laribacter sp. | reverse complement strand
ACCACCTGAACCGTAAGGTTCGGGATAAGCAGCCGGATCGACGCTTGCGGGGGCAAAATTTCCACCGCCCCTTTTACGGGGCGGTTTTCGTTTCTCCTGCTGCATTTCCCTTCTTCTTTCTCCCGTGCCCGTGAACAGCCCGACCGAACTCAAGCGTGCGCTGCGGCGCGTCTTGCGCCAGCGGCGGCAGGCACTGTCGCCTGCCGAACGGCAACTGGCCGCCCGCCGGGTGGCGGTGCAGGCGCAGCGCTTCCTGCGGCCGGGGCGCCGGGTGGCACTGTACATGGCCGCCGGGAGCGAGCTGTCATTGCAGCCCCTACTGCAACGGGCCCGCAAGCGGCGCTGCCGCGTGTTTGTGCCGGTGGTGCCCAGACGCGGCCGGCGGCTCGGTTTTGTCGAACTGACAGAAGCCACCCGCTGGCGGGTCAGCCGGCTGGGCATCCGCGAGCCGCTGGGCCACGGTGTAACGGCCCGGCAGCTGGATCTGGTCTGCCTGCCGCTGGTGGGCTTTGACGATGACGGTTTCCGGCTCGGCCAGGGCGGCGGCTATTACGACACCACGCTGGCACCCCTTGCGAACGCCGCGCGCCGGCCATGGCTGCTGGGCTGCGCCTTTGCCTGCCAGCGGGTGGATGCCGTGCCGCGCGAGGCGCACGACCAGCCGCTCGACGGCGTGCTGACCGAGGCCGGACGCTGGCCGCGCCAGCGCTGATCCCTTTTGCATTGTCGGGCCGGACGTAGGCACAATGCCGCCTTTGGTCCGGTTGCCGAGCGTGTGTCATGCCTGATGTTTCCCTGTTGTTGCCGCTGGCCGGTATTGGCGTAGTGGCCGGTTTTCTGGCCGGTTTGCTGGGGGTGGGCGGCGGGCTCATCATCGTGCCGGCCATGGTCTGGGTGCTGGAGGCCGCCGGCGTGGCGCACCAGGTCCAGCACCTGGCGCTGGGTACGTCGCTGGCGGTGATGGTGTTTACCAGCTTTGCCAGCGTGCGAGCGCACCATGCACGCGGTGCCGTGGACTGGAGCATCGTGAAGCGCATGGCGCCGGCGATGATCGTCGGCATGCTGGTCGGCTCGCAGATTGCCGGCTGGATTCCCAGCCACGACCTCAAATGGTTCTTCGTTGTTTATGCCTACGTGATCGCATTGCAGATGCTGGCGAACAAAAAGCCGCAGGGCGGCCGGCCCTTGCCAGGGCCGCTGGGACTGTGGAGCAGCGGCGGCGTGATCGGGGTGATTTCCAGCTTCGTCGGCATTGGTGGCGGCTCGATGAGCATACCGTTCATGAGCTGGTGCAACGTGCCGATGCCGCGCGCCATTGCCACCAGCGCCGCATTGGGCTGGCCGATTGCCGTGGCCGGTGCCGTCGGTTACGTCATCAGCGGCTGGCATGCCCCCGACCTGCCGCCGGGGGCCGTGGGTTTTGTCTACCTGCCCGGCCTGTTCACCCTGAGTGTGGTCACGGTTCTGGTGGCGCCGCAGGGCGCCAGGCTGGCGCACCGGCTGCCGGTGTCACGCCTGAAAAAAGTGTTTGCCGGGCTGATGGCGGTGATGGCCACGCAGATGTTGTGGACGCTGGTGCGCTGAATTCATGCGGAGCCTGATCCTGGCGGTGCAGTTCCTCACCCGCCTGCCGACACCGCAGCTGCGCACGTTTGACCCGGCCTGGCTGGCCGGTGCCATCCGCTGGTTTGCCGTGGTGGGCCTGCTGGTCGGCGCGCTGGTGGCTGCCCTGGGCTGGCTGGGGGCCTGGCTGGACCCGTGGCTGGCTGCCCTGCTGATGCTGGTGACGTGGACATGGGTGACGGGCGGGCTGCATCTGGACGGTCTTGGTGATCTGGCCGACGGCCTCGGTGCGGCACACCGCGATCCCGAGCGCTTTCTGGCCGTCCTGAAAGATCCGCACACCGGAAGCTTTGCCGTGATCACGCTGGCGCTGCAACTATTGGCCAAGCTGGTGCTGCTGATGCTGGCCGTGCGCCACGGCGTGGGCTGGAGTGCGCTGGTGTTGTTGCCGGCGTGGGCGCGGCTGGGCGCCGTATGGTGGACGACCTTGCCGGCCCTGTCGGCCGGCGGCCACGCTGAACGCTTTGCCTGGCGGCATGACTGGCCGGCATTCTGGCTGTCGTGGCTGCTGCTGGCGGCATTGTCGGCCTGGCTGGCGCCGGTGCTGTTGCTGGCGCCGGTGCTGTGGTGGGGCTGGCGGCGCTTTCTGTGGCGGCGACTGGGCGGCATGAGCGGCGACTGTCTGGGCGCCGGTATCGAGCTGACCGAAACCGGGCTGCTGTTGCTGGCCGTGCTGGCGACCCGCCTGCCGCTGGCCTGACCGGCACCGGCCAGGTGCAGTCCGCCTGAGCCTGATGATGGTTTGGCGTGCCGCGGCCCGCCTGTCTGCTGCATGGCGCAGCAGGGATGCCGGGCACAGGCGGAATCTCTGGCCGAGGCATGCTGCCGGTGTACTGGTGTCGCGCCGGCCGCCGGGTCCGTGCCGGAGTTCCGGGTACGCCTGTCCGTTGATGCCGGCCTGCAAGGGCTGGATGGCCGCAGGGCCAAGAGCGGTGAGTACGAACCCGACCGGGCGGCGCGCGCGCCGGGAATTTTGTTTCCCGGGCGTGCCATGTGCGTGCCAGGCTGGATCATCCTTTCCTGCACGGAGTCCGGCCCATGACTGCCCCCAACCTTGCTGACATGATTGCCCTCCTGAACCAGCTGTACCAGCGCGGCCAGCCGGATGCCCCGGTCCTGTTCTGCATGCAGGCCGGTTCACGGCAGACGCCGCTCCTTCTGGAGCGGGTAGCGCTGGAATGGGGCGCCGGCGGAGGCCGTGAAACGGTCCGGCTGACCTTTTCGCCCCCTGCCGTCGCCGCAGACGATGCCGCCGGTCCGGAAGACTGGGTGGTGTAGCCGCACCCGGCGCGCTGTCAGTCGTGATGGTTGCGGGCGGCGTGCAGGGCGTGCCGGTGGTCGTTTTCGGCCAGCCGCAGGGCTTCGGCCTGCGCCGCTTCTTCGGTGTCAAACGGTCCGGCAACAGGCTGCCGTGGAGGCTGTTCGTTGAGGACGTACCAGCGCGGCAATTCGCTGAGCGACATTTTTTCGATGACATAGCCTCGCATGATGCAGCTCCGGTCGTGTAACCCCCTGTGGCATAGAGGCCGGACCGGAGCGGCTCAAGCGGTCAGTAGCGTCTGGCTGACCGGCGGTGCTTCTGCCGGGTCAGGCGTCGGCGTAGTCGACCACCAGCGGAGCGTGGTCGGAAAATTTGGTGTCCTTGTAGACAAACGCTGACTGCGCGCGGGCCGCCAGTGCCAGGGTGGCGATCTGGTAGTCGATGCGCCAGCCGACATCCTTGGCGTAGGCCTGGCCGCGCTGCGACCACCAGGTGTAGCCCGGTACATCCGGATAGAGCTGGCGCCAGACATCCGCCCAGCCTTCGGCAAGGCGTGCGCCGATCCAGGCGCGCTCTTCCGGCAGGAAGCCGGAATTTTTCAGGTTGCCCTTCCAGTTTTTCAGGTCGATTTCGTTGTGGGCGATGTTCCAGTCGCCGCACAGCACGATGTCGCGGCCTTCGGCACGCAGGGCGTCGAGATGCGGCAGGAAGGCGTCCATGAAGCGGAATTTCACCGCCTGGCGTTCTTCCGAGCTGGAGCCGGAAGGCAGGTAGAGCGAGATCACCGACAGGGTGCCGAAATCGGCGCGCAGGTAGCGGCCCTCGCTGTCGATCCAGTCGATGCCGAGTCCCTCCACCACCCGGTCGGGCTCGCGGCGGGCGTAGAGGCCGACCCCGCTGTAGCCCTTTTTCCCGGCGCAGTGGAAGACGGAAAACGGAAAGCCGGCCGGGGTGCGGTGTTCCGGCTTGAGGTCGGCGAGCTGGGCCTTGAGTTCCTGCACGCACACCACGTCGGCGCCGGTGGTGGCGAGCCAGTCGAAAAAGCCCTTCTGGGTGGCGGAACGGATGCCGTTGAGGTTGGCGCTGACAATGCGGGTCAAGAGGTGATTCTCCGGTGGGAAGCCTGCGGCCAGGCGGCCGGGCGGGCATGCTATCCTTCGCGCCGTTTTGCACAAGGATTGGGATCATGAGCGATTTTCGTCAGGATTTTATTCGCTTTGCCGTCGAAGAGCAG
>JAGPIM010000211.1 GCA_018055005.1 Laribacter sp. | reverse complement strand
CCGCTTATCAGAAGCCGTTTGTAATTTTATCCCCATCCCATACAACGAAATCACAGGGGATAACGACTTTGGATACGAGAGGAAAGTCCATGAAATTGTTCGAAAAAATCCCGAACCCACGTGAAATCCGCCGCAAACTCGGTTTGAACCAGCAGGAATTCTGGAGCCGCATCGGTGTCACCCAGTCCGGTGGCTCCCGCTACGAATCCGGTCGCAACATGCCCAAGCCGGTTCGTGAACTTCTGCGCCTCGTGCATATCGAGCAAATCGACCTGACCAAGGTCAAGCGCGAAGACTTCGAAATCATCGAGTATCTCAAGGAAACTCACCCGGATCTCTACAAGAGCCTGAAAAAAGCCGTCAAGGCCAAAGTGGAGAATGCCGGTGGCGATATGGTGGTCAGCAACTGATCCCGTTTCTGCAAGCGGTTCGCACAACAAAAATCCCTCGCCCGATGCGAGGGATTTTTGTTGTGCGAACCTGACGATACCGCACAGTGACGGCTTCGACCTCCCAAAACAGGCAACCGGCTCGGACAGTTCCGGCAAGCAGTATCAACTTGCCAGACCGCAAAGCAGATAGCGGCGGACCTCGGCATCCAGTTCCAGCAGCTCTTCGATGCTGTTGCTGACCCGGCCAGCAAACTGCTGCATGGCATTTTCCACCACTCGGGGAATATCCATGAAAGGTAACCGCCTTTCCAGAAAAGCAGCCACAGCCACTTCATTGGCCGCATTCAGCACAGCCGGCTGATCGCCCCCTTCACGCAAGGCATCAAAAGCCAGCCCCAGACACGGAAAATGTTCCTGATCCGGTTTTTCGAAAGTCAGCCCGCCCAAGAGGGAAAAATCCAGTGCCGGCACACCTGCGTCCATCCGCTCAGGCCACGCCAGGGCATGGGCAATCGGCGTACGCATGTCAGGCACGCCAAGCTGGGCCACGACCGAACCGTCCCTGTAACGGACCATGGAGTGAATCACGCTTTGCGGATGCACGATCACTTCGATCCGCCCTGGAGGCGCATTGAACAGCCAGCGCGCCTCGATCACCTCCAGCCCCTTGTTCATCAGGCTGGCAGAATCCACCGAAATCTTGCGCCCCATCACCCAGTTGGGATGCGCCACTGCCTGCTCGGGCGTCACATGCGCAAGCTGCTGCGCACTCCAGCCACGAAACGGCCCGCCTGATGCAGTCAGGACAATCCGCTCCACTCCGACAGCATCCAGATCACCCGAAAAATGCGCCGGAAGCGACTGGAAAATCGCATTGTGCTCGCTGTCGATCGGCAACAGACGGCTGCCAGAAACAGTCACGGCCTCCATCATCAACCGTCCGGCCACCACCAGCGATTCCTTGTTGGCCAGATAGACCTGCTTGCCGGCCCGGACCGCAGCCATGGTCGGCGCGAGTCCGGCGGCACCGACAATGGCCGACATGACAGCATCAACAGACCCACTGGCAGCAACCAAAGCCAACGCTGCCTCACCGTGGAGGATTTCGACCTTCATGCCGGACAGTTGCCGGGCCAGTTGGCCCGCCGCCGCTGCATCTGCCACTACCGCCACTTGCGGGCGGAATTGCCGGCACTGTTCGGCCAACCGGTCGACCTGACGATGACCCGTCAGGGCAAAAACCGAAAAACGCTCAGGGTGGCGTGCGATGACATCCAGGGTATTGATCCCGATCGTGCCCGTGGCACCGAGGACGGTAATGCGTTGCATGTTTCGACCTACTCAAGCCGCGCCACGGTTATCGACACGGAAGACCAGCCGGGTTTATGTCCCGGCAAAATAACGGACAGCGCTGGCAACAGCCAGCATGGCAATCAGGCTGTCGATGCGGTCCAGCACACCACCATGCCCCGGTAACAGCTGGCTGGAATCCTTCATGCCGGCCATGCGCTTGAACCAGGACTCCAGCAAGTCACCAACGATGCTGACGGCGGTCAGTAACCAGGCACCGACCAGCCAGACCCAGACCGGTGCCGGTGAAAACGGGAAGATGCCACTGGCACGCACCAGCAGGGCGTAGCCACCGACAGCAATCAGGGCGCCATACACGCCTTCCCAGCTTTTCCCCGGGCTGACTGCCGGCGCCAGTTTGTGCCGGCCGAATGCCTTGCCGGAGAAATAGGCGGCGGTATCGGCCACCCACACCAGCGCCATCAGGGCCAGCAGTTGCCAGGCAGCGTGCGGAGACGGACGCCATGCCAGCAGTGCCAGCCATAACGGCAGCAACAGCCACAGTCCCAGCAAGGCACCGGCCAGTTTGTGCCGCAATGTCCAGCGATACTTCAGCCACAATGGCGCCACGACCAGCCACAGGACCAGCACCGAAACCTGGGCAACTGACTCAGGCTGCCAGCCGGCCAACCATACCCAGCCGGCAAGGATGCTGGCCCCGCCAATCAGCAAAACATGCTGCCAGACAGAGAACCGGAAAAACCGGCCCCACTCCCATAACCCCAAAGCCGTAATCAGCCAGGCAAAAGCTGCCCAGCCAGATTCGGGCAGAAAGAACAGTGCCCCGATCATCAAGGGCAGCAAAACCAGCGCGGTGAGGATTCGGGTACGCAGCATTCAGTCAGGTGCGCTGTTGCGCAGGAGGTAGTTGCTCGCTGGTGCGCCCGAAACGGCGCTCGCGGCGATGATAGGAGTCAATGGCCGTCATGAAGGCGGTGCGGTCAAAATCCGGCCACAGGGCATCGGTAAAATACAGCTCGGTGTATGCCAGTTGCCACAGCAGGAAATTGCTGACCCGCTGCTCGCCACCGGTACGGATGAAAAGATCTGGCTCCGGCGCATAAGCAAGAGACAGATAAGGCACAAGGTCGGCTTCGGTCACCGGCTCAGGTGACGCCGCCCCTCCCGCTTGCCGCCATTGCTCGATGGCCTGCAGGATGTCCCAGCGGCCACCGTAGTCGGCACAGATCGTCAGGGTGAGGCCGGTATTGCCGGCGGTCTTGAGCTGCGCAGCTTCAATGCGGGCCTGAAGTTCGCCGGAAAAGCGCGCCAGATGCCCAACGATCTTCAGCCGGATATTGCGGCCATGCAGCCGGTCTACCTCGCGCTCCAGTGCCTGCATGAACAGCCCCATCAGGAACGAGACCTCTTCATCCGGACGCCGCCAGTTTTCGCTGGAAAAAGCGAACAGCGTCAGGTATTCCACCCCCAGTTCCGTACAGGTGCGCACGGTTTCACGCACGGTTTCCAGACCGCGCTTGTGCCCTGCCACACGCGGCAGGAAACGCTTTTTGGCCCAGCGGCCATTGCCGTCCATGATGATGGCGATGTGACGCGGCACATCACCGACAACCGGAATTGCGAGGGTGGAACTGGACACGTCAGATCGCCATCAGCTCTTTTTCTTTTTCGGCGAAGAGCTTGTCCACTTCAGCCACGTACTTGTCGGTCAGCTTCTGGATGTCGTCCTGGGCGCGACGTTCTTCATCCTCGGTGATGTCTTTGTCTTTCAGCAAGGTCTTGAGGTCGTTGTTGGCGTCGCGGCGCACGTTGCGCACGGCGACGCGGGCATCCTCGGCCTCGCCCTTCACGACCTTGGTCAGGTCGCGACGGCGCTCTTCAGTCAGTGCCGGCATCGGCACACGGATCACTTCGCCCATGGACATCGGGTTCAGGCCCAGATCGGAATCCCGAATGGCCTTTTCCACTTTGGCTGCCATGTTCTTTTCCCAGACCTGCACGCCGATGGTACGGGCATCGATCAGGGTAACGTTGGCGACCTGGTTGATCGGGGTATCGCTGCCGTAATAGTCGACCGTGATGTGATCCAAGAGGCCCGCATGGGCGCGCCCGGTGCGCACCTTGGCCAGCGTGTGCTTGAATGCCTCGATGGTTTTCTGCATCTTGGATTCGGCGGTTTTCTTGATGTCGTTGATCATGACCACTCCGGGGTAAAACTGCGTATTCGGTTCTGTAACAATGACTCGGCGGAACGACGCGCCACGTCGTCCCGCCGAGGGTAGGAATCGGTCAGAAGTGTACCAGCGTGCCTTCGTCTTCGCCAAGCACCACCCGCTTGAGCGCACCCTGCTTGAAGATGCTGAACACCTTGATGTTGAGCTTCTGGTCACGGCACAACGCCAGTGCGGTCGAGTCCAT
>JAGPIM010000063.1 GCA_018055005.1 Laribacter sp. | reverse complement strand
CGGTGCTGTGCTATACCATGCCGTTCTGGACGCTGCTGTTTGCGTGGGTGTTTCTTGGCGAGCGGGTACGCGGCTGGCAGTGGCTGGGGGTCGGGCTGGCGCTGGCCGGTCTGGTCCTGATCCTGGAGCCGTGGAACCTGACCTCCGGCAGCATCTCCAACTGGCTGGCGCTGGCAGGCGGCATCTGCTGGGCAGCCAGTGCCATCCTGATCAAGCGCATGCGGCGGCAGGGGCCGGTGGACCCGCTGGGGCTGACGTTCTGGCAGATGGTCTGGGGTACGCTGCCGCTGACGGCCCTGTGGTGGATGATGCCGGGGCCGCCGGTGGTATGGGGCTGGCCGCTGCTGCTGGTGCTGCTGTTTGCAGGCTGTCTGGCCGGCGGACTGGGCTGGCTGGTGTGGACGCTGCTGCTGTCCCGTCTGTCTGCCGGCACAGCCAGCCTGAACATTCTGGCCATCCCGGGCGTCGCCGTTCTGGCCGCCTGGCTGCAACTGGGCGAAGTGCCCGACATGTTTGAATCAATCGGCATGCTGCTGATTGCCCTGGCGCTGGCGGTGCTGGCGTTCCTGACCATCAAGGGTGAGCGTCGCCTGAAAAACCTGGCGCAAGCCCGTCCGGAGAAATGCAAATGAATTTTTGATTGTTAGATAATTTACTTTATTTTCAATTTGTTGATTTCATTTTCTTCACCTCTTATATCACATTGAATGTCTCCATTCAGATTGCCGGATCGTCGTGCTTGGTGCACGTATTCGTGATACAGATATAGTTTACGTTTGCCTGTTTTTTAGGCGGCCTTGTGGGGCTCTCGGGCACGCATAACGGTTTGCCGGGAAATCCCCAAGGCCCTGACCGTGGCCGATACATTGCCTTCATGCGCTTTCAGGGCTTCGCGGATAGTGTCCAGAGGGGTTTCCCTTGGTCTGCCGCAGTGTTTTCCCTGAGCCTTGGCACGGGCGATGCCTGCATCCCTGCGCTCGGCAATGATGGCTTTTTCCATTTGGGCCAATCCGGCAAGCATGGTCAGCATGAACTGGCCGGATGGTGAAGTCAGGTCAAAGGATTCCCGAAGGGAGACCACCGACACCCCTTTGCCCCTGAGAACCTCGATATTCTGAAGCACGTCAATCGTGTTGCGCCCCAGACGGTCAATAGCTGTGACTACAAGCGTATCGCCTGTCCGGACATATTCCAGCATCGCCCGGAAGCCTTCCCTTGAGGCGGCATGGATGCTCCCGCTGACAGCTTCATGGGGACTTCCAGAAACCTGCTTTCAAGTGAGCAAGTCCTCTTGTTGAGCAAATTCTCAGCATCTGGCGCCGTGATCGTCTCTGAACCTGCTGTTTTTGCCTCCGAAGCCCGCATTTCGCAGGATTCGGACGCACTCGGGGCGTCAGAAGGCGACCTCCCCGTTGTTTTTCAGCCAGCACATCCGCTTCAGGTTGTAGGTCAGCACCTTGAGATGCAGTTGCAAGTTCACCCGTGGCAAGCCGACACTGCGCAGGAACTTGCCGCCCAAAGCACGCAGACCCGCAAATGGATGCTCACCACGTGCCCGGATCCTGGCGATACGCCGGTTAAGACCGGCTTGCGTTGCGGAGAGCGCCTGCTTCGGCTTGGCACGGCGCTGGATGTGCTGCCGCCAGCCGCCCGCTTTGAGGAGCTCCAGCGCGGTGTAGCCGCGGTCGGCGTACAGGTCACGGCTGGTATTGTTCCGGTCGAGCACTTCAACAGATGGGTCTGGTCGCCTTCGTTGGCCGGGCTGACGTGCACGGTGCGGATCAGCTTGTAGCGGCAGTCGGTTGATACCGACAGCTTGTAGCCGAAGGTCTGCTTGCCGTGCTTCCCGGTCCAACGGGCGTCGACATCCTTGTGCGCCCGCTTCCTGGCCGACCAGCCTTCCGGCGTTTTCCCCTGCTTGATCTGCGCGTTCTCGGTCCGCCCGTTGCGCTGGGTCGGCACGGGCACCAAGGTGGCATCGATGATCTGGCCACAACGGGCGAGGTAGCCCCCGGCCTGTAGTTGGCGGTTCACTTCGTCGAACAAGCTTGCGTCTAGGCCCGCCTGTACTAGGCGCTCGCGGAAGGCCCACACCGTATTGCGGTCCGGCACTTTGCCACTGTCGCGGATGCCGAGGAAACGCTGGAAGCTGGTACGGTCGAGCACTTGGAATTCTAGCTGGGCATCGGACAGGTTGAACAACTGCTGGATCAGCAGCAGGCGGATCATCAACCCGGTCGGATACGGTGGTCTGCCACCAAAGTAACGATGCGGCCTCGGCAATGCCCGATCGACGCTGGCCGCTAACGCGGCAAAGTCGACATGGCGGCCCAGCGATTCCAACGGGTCACCCAGCCTGGACAGCTTGCTTTCACGTTCTTCGGCGGCAAACAGGCGCTTCATCGGGGCATCGCGGTCAGCGAACCGTCAGATCATGCCAGAATGGGAGGTTTCTGGAAGTGCCCTAAAGCCCTCTGCTACTGAACGTGGGGGGGACGTCGGCATCGCTACTGGCTCCCTGTCCCGCCAAGAGGCCGCCTAGAAGGCTCATAAGGTGGGGTCTCTAAGGGCGCTTCACTGCTGCCCGGTATCAATCTGCAACTGGCTGGGAACAATGCCCCTGCATGAGGCTGAATCCCTGCTTAGATCAGCCCTCGTGAGTGTGAGCAAGCCTATTGGCTCCCACACCATGATTGAACGCCAGAAAGATGAGCTAGGGAAATGCCTCCGGGCCGCCTCAATGGGCCATGCGGGGACCGCTGCGATAATTGGGTAATTTTTTTAGCCAATGTTAGCTCTTATAAAACTTCAGAAAATATAATTTTTTTACTAAAAACCAATCAAAGTAGTTTGATAAAAATCATATTTTGATGCTGTTTTCTTTAATTTTGAAATACAGAAGAACCTCTCTTGATAAGGGCCAAGTATTCGTTGATTGGCAGAGGTTTGCTATAAAAGTAGCCTTGCACGACATCAAAACCCATATCTTTCACAAGATCAATTTGTTCTTTTGTCTCTATCCCCTCCGCAATTGTTGTTATTTTTAGAGCATGAGCCACCTCTACAAATCCTTTGATGACATGCATGTCTTTTTTGCCTATTTCCCTGAAAAAATCCCTGTCAAATTTTATCGAGTCTATTGGGAGTTTTGAAAATATTCTTAATGAGGAATAACCCGACCCAAAATCATCAATGGAAACAGAGAATCCTGCCGTGCGCATCTCCTCTATTAAGCCAATAATAAAATCAAGGTTGGAGAATTGCTGGGTGGAAGTTTCCGTTATTTCCAAGTCGATTAATTTGCATGGAACCTGTGCTTTTTTTAAGATAGCCTGCATGCTTCCGACCAGGTCTTGGCGATGTATATAGGCTCTGGAAATATTGATTGATATCGGGGTGATTAGCTCGGGGTATTGAGATTCAACGCTCTTCAAAAAGCTGCATGTCTCTTCCAAGACAAAGCAATCCAGTTCGTAAATAAAACCATTTTCTTCAAAGATGTTGATGAATTCTGACGGTGGTATGATTATACCGTTACTTGGTATCTATCTTACCAAAGCTTCTGCTCCAATAATCTTGTTGTCGGAAAGTCTGACTTTAGGTTGTAGGTACAGTTTGAATTCTCGATTAAGCAATGCAGCATGCATTGATGCTTCAACGTTTTGCTGCTTTAGTTTCTTTTGGATCATGCGATCGTCAAAACAAACTGTAGCGCCATTCTTTTGCTGAAGTTTAGAGGTGGTTTTGGCAAGATTGGCTCGATCAATACAATCGTCAATCAAGTCATGATCTTTGGCTTCATATATTCCAAATGCTATTTTGGCTCCGGGCGTCAATTTGTTTTCATGTATTTTATTTGATAGCAGATCAATTTTAACAAGGATGTTTTCTAGGCTGTTGTTGCGTGTGGCAATTATAAAATTATCAGCAGATGTTCTGGCTATGAGACAATTTTTGTCAAAAATATCATATGTGTTATGTGCAATGAATTTTAAAAATTTGTCACAAACATCTCTTCCTGCATAGAGGTTTAATACTTTGAATCCAATTATATCAAAAGCAATGAAGATCAATTTTTCTTGGTTTTTTTCTTTTATTAATGAATTGTATTTGGCTCTTAGACTGTTAGTTGTACCCGCCTCGGTTATTGGATCGTCAAATAGAATTCGATGTATTTTATTGTCGTGCTCTTTTTTTAGTTTGAAAATAGCAATGATGAGAATGAAAAATAAACAGCCGATGATTAATACTGCAAACGCCACATGCAAGAAATATTTATACCAAGTCGGGACAAATGAATCTGGTGATATTGAAATAATGTACCAGTCATTGTGTTTGCTTTTTGAAATTGATATATAAATGGATTTTTCCGTCAATGAAAACTTATAGGTTTTACCTGTAAGGTCTTTGAGCCCATTTTTATCCATAATGGACTTTAAGTCATCATCTTTAATACCTGCTTTTTTGAAAATGTCAACAATATTGGATCCGGTCCATTGTTGATCTTGGTGGGTGGGCTGGGAAATGACATATCCATCATTTTGTACAACATAAAAGGAACTTTCTCCTTCAGTAGATGACTTCTGTAGTATTTTATTCAGGGTTTCTCTTGTGATGGTTAGAGCGGCAACTCCACTGACATTGCCATTAAAGATTATTGGTGAAGCGAAGACGTGTATTGATTTTTTTGACCATATATCATAGATATGCTGTGATACATTGGTTATCCCTGTCATTGCAATTCTGAAATATTCTCTGTGTGAAAAATCAGATTTCAGATTGTCGCCGGTTGAGGCATTTCCATGCTTGTCTATAACCAAAACCCTTAGCGCCTGAAATTCATCCTTAAGCCCCCTTTCTTCCATTTTACTCAGAACGGGATCAAGGGGTTGTAATCCTTTACTATTATCGATCACTAATGCAATGGTTTTGATTCTTGTTAGAATGTCGTCAATTGATCTATCAACACCCCCCTTGTTTTTTTCTGAGACTTCTTTTGCGTACTTTTCTGTTACAGAGGTAAGGTACGATTGTGTTTGATAGAAGAAAAAATAAAATCCGATCAAAAGAAATGCGGGGAATAATATTAACGTAACAATCGCAAAATTAGCGTTATCTTTGGTGTCCGATTGATTGTGTATATCATTCATTTTTATGTCATCCTTATGATTCAAGGATTATTGATGACGCTTGGCTTTTTGTGTTATTTCTTTTTTGGGAAAATATTTGATTGTTAAAAATGTTGCAAGATAAATTTCAATGTTTTAGAGGTTGACCAAAAATTGGTTATATGTGATTGATTTTATTGATTAATTTTTGCGCATTTCACTATAAAAAATAATTATGTTAGTGAGTGTCTCGCTCTTCTTTTAAGCCGCCAGTCGCATCCAGAAAATTTCCTGCGTAGCATAAATATTTTTTAAATCAGCCACTTAAAAACCATCCTTTTATGCATCTATAGATAAACATGGTATGGTCATTGTTGCTGGTGCCTGTTTATAAACTTGGATTGCTTATCATGTCACCATGTACGGGGCACAAAGGGCAGCAAAGTGGCCTCTATGCTGTCAGCGGCACCCCGCAGCACTGGGTACGCCTTTGCGTAGCCCTGCCCGTAGGACATGGCAACCGAACTGGATGATGCCGGAGCGTGCCCCGTGAGGTAGTCCAACAGGTCTCCGGGGACCCCTGTGGCCCTTCCAGCGGCCTTGAAGCCGTGCCTGAGGCTGTGTAGCGCCAAGGTCGTATCGTTGTTGTAAACCCTTTGCTTCTTGGCACTGAAACGCCTACGGAAGTCGTTAACATCAAATCCCCCAAACAGGGAGTATGTTGCATCACCTTGGCTGGCCTTCATGCGATACCTGACAAATCCTTCAAGGCACCGGGGGACAGGTACGGTACGAACACTGGTCTTGTTCTTCAGGCTGCGCCCATAGGTGTCCGGGATACGGACCATGAGACCATGCTCTTTACCTGCATCCTCAATGTCCGAGACTATTAGCTGTGCAACCTCCCCTGAGCGCATCCCGGTGAGGGCAAGGAAAGTGTAATAGGCCCCGTGCTCGGGGAATCATGTCCCCATTTCCCTCAGTTCTTCATTCGTGGGTGCCCTACGGGTTTCTTCGGACTGGTCGAAGATCGGCAGTCCTGCGGCCCTTCGGGCTGCCTTCAGGTCATCCGGGGAAGCGGTCACTTTGAAAGGCTTGGGAATCAGGTCATCTTCAAACGCCATCGCAATCAGCATGTGCCATACGGCTGCATGGTTCTTCCAGATGGAAGGCTTGATGGTCAGCAACGGCTCATCACGATAGCGCCCCATGCTGTCCCGGTTGAGGTCCTCAATGGTGGCCTTGCAACCAAGGAAATTCTCATAAGCTGCGAGGACTTGCAGGTAGACGTTCTTGCGGGATTCCGCGGGCTTCTTTGTGGCAATCAGGGTGTCTACAAGACCCTTCAGGGCAATGTTCTTCCCTCGGGGCACCGGAGTAGCCTTGGCTTTCAGGTGTTCGATACGGGCCGTTGCCGGGCTTTCTTGCTGCATGTCCTCGATGGTTTTCAGGACGTAGGCTTCGGCAAGTTCCCTTGAGGGGCCATCAAGGTTCAACCTGTGGGCCGCCTGAACTGGTCGAACTGATTGATGTTGACTGCTACGTCCCTTGCTTCGACTTCCCATGTCTGGCACATCAACCGTGATGGCATCAGCTACTTGTTCAACGTGCTGGCGGTACTTCAGGGCGAGGGTCTGGGCATCCTCGCGGGACAACTTCATGGTGTTCGCCAAGTCCCCTCTGAGGGACTCGAACATGGCGAGGTAATGGCTATGTAATTGACTGGCACGTTTACCTGCTTCGCGGCTGGAGCGGGTGCCAAGGCTTCTAGGGACGACAGCTTCCCTGAAGTGGCCCTTGAGGTCGTTAGGGATTCTGGGTTGGAAGTAATAAACTCCTGTGGACTTGATGTAGGTGTGGGGAATCTTCCGCATAGCTCTTACGTGTATGACATTTGTTGTTGGGGTGTTAAGAACATAAAAGGGAAGATTTAAGTCCTTTTTATCACCCCATGTATCACCTTTTTATGAAATAAACCCCTTTAAAATCATTGTTTTATAGAAAATCAGTAACTTAACGCTCATCCGGAGAAATGCAAATGAACGATCTGAGCCGCGAACTGTCGATGACGGTGCTGATGACACCGGACATGGCCAATTTTTCCGGCAATGTGCACGGCGGGGCCATCCTGAAACTGCTGGACCAGGTCGCGTATGCCTGTGCGGCACGTTATGCCGGCCAGTATGTGGTGACGCTGTCGGTGGACCAGGTGACCTTCAAGCAGCCCATCCATGTGGGCGAAATGGTGAGTTTTCTGGCCAGCGTCAATTACGTGGGCCGTTCGTCGATGGAAATCGGCATCAAGGTGATTGCCGAAAATATCCATGACCGCGTCGTGCGGCATACCAACAGCTGCTATTTCACCATGGTGGCGGTCGACGGCCATGGCCGGCCGGTGGCCGCCCCGGTGTTTACGCCGCAGAATGCGACCGAACAGTGCCGCTGGGATGCTGCGCTCAAGCGCAAGGCCGCCCGCCAGGCGCTTGCCAGCCGCGCCTGAGCGCGCCGGGCTGATAGAATCGCGCCTGTTTACGCTAGTCTGTCATCCTGCTCCTTAGTCCGGAGCAGGCATTTTCCGGAAAGTTTTACCTGCCATGCTCGACATCCAACTGCTCCGCACCCAGCTTGATACCGTGGCGGCCCGTCTGGCCTCCCGTGGTTATACGCTCGATACCGAGGCGTTTGCTGCGCTCGAAAACGAACGCAAGGCGCTGCAAACCCGTACGCAAGACCTGCAGGCCCGCCGCAACAGCCTGTCCAAACAGGTGGGCGAAGCCAAGCGCCGTGGCGAGGATGCTTCGGCGGTGCTCGCTGAAGTGGCCGGTCTCGGTGACGAACTGAAAGCCAACGAAGCCGCGCTGGAAGGCTTGCAGGGCCGTCTGGCCGAGCTGTTGCAGGCCATTCCCAACCTGCCGCACGAATCGGTGCCGGTGGGTCGGGATGAAACCGGCAACGTTGAAATCCGCCGGGTGGGCGTGCCGCGCAGCTTCGATTTCCAGGTGAAGGATCACGTCGATATCGGCACGCCCCTGGGGCTGGATGCCGAAACCGGCGCCAAGCTCTCGGGTGCCCGCTTTACCGTGCTGCGCGGCCAGATCGCCCGTCTGCACCGTGCACTGGCGCAGTTCATGCTGAATACCCACGCCGACGAACACGGCTACACCGAGGTCTACACCCCGTACATGGTCAACGCGACCAGCATGTACGGCACCGGCCAGCTGCCGAAGTTCGAGGAAGACCTGTTCCGTGTGCCGCGCGGTGACGAAAACTTCTATCTGGTACCGACGGCCGAAGTACCGGTAACCAATTTCGTGCGCGATGAAATCGTCAAGGCGGCCGACCTGCCGCTGCGCTATGTCGCCCACACTCCGTGTTTCCGTTCCGAAGCCGGTGCCTATGGCCGTGATACCCGCGGCATGATCCGCCAGCACCAGTTCGACAAGGTGGAGCTGGTGCAGGTCGTGCGTCCGGAAGAGTCGCTCAATGCACTGGAAACCCTGACCGGTCACGCCGAAACCATCCTGAAAAAACTCGGTTTGCCGTATCGCGTCATCGTGCTGTGCACCGGCGACATGGGCTTTGGCAGCCAGAAGACCTACGACATCGAGGTGTGGCTGCCGGCGCAGGACACTTACCGTGAAATTTCCAGCTGCTCAAGCATGGGGGATTTCCAGGCGCGCCGCATGCAGGCCCGTTTCAAGGACGAGGCCGGCAAGAACCAGCTGGTGCATACCCTGAACGGTTCGGGGCTGGCGGTTGGCCGTACGCTGGTGGCCGTACTGGAAAACTACCAGAATGCCGATGGTTCGGTGACGGTGCCGGAAGTGTTGCGTCCGTACATGGGCGGTCTGGAAAAACTGGTACCGCAGGGCTGAGTCCTGCCGGCTTGCGTTTGTCCGGCCAAAACGGGCCGCCCGGTGGGGCGGCCCGTTTTCATGCGTACTGATTGCCTATAACGGGGGGTACATGGCTTCGGATCGGCCGGAGCGCATAGAGGGAGGATTGCTGTGATGGGTAAGGTAAACGGATCAATGCTCAGGCTGGCTGCGGCCGGTCTGCTGATGGTGTCGGCGATGGCGCAGGCTGCGCCCCAGTCTGTACCGCTGTCGGGGCCGGCAGCCGCACTCCGGCATGGGAATGCGCCTGCTGCACCGGCGGGAGTGGTAGTGATCGAGGGCGGACCGGGGCCGGTGATTGGCGGTACCGGGCTGAACCTGGGATGGCACATGCATCCCGGCATGCATGGTCCTGCCGCCGCAGCGATGGCCGGCCCGATGGAACAGTGGGTGGCACCGGGCTGGCGCATACAGGCGCTGATGGACCGGCTGAAGCTGGATGCCACGCAGAAATCGGCCTTTGACCTGATGATTGCGCGGACCGATGCTTCCGATCGCTGGCTGATGCAGGAAATGCAGCGCATCAATGCCGCCATGCGGGCACCGGGCCTGTCACTGCCCAACCTGCTGGCCTTGCAGCATGCCGGCATGGAAGCCCGGGTGGCGGCCATGACGGCACATGACGAGGCGCTGGTGGCGTTTTACAACCAGCTGACACCGGCCCAGCGCTTGCTGATGGATGCCGCTCCGGCGGCCCGTCCGGCAGCTCCGGCCGGTCCCGGTGCCAGCCGCATGAATCCGGCCCTGAGCGCCGGCCCGGCCGCCGCACAGGAATAACGCAGCGGGTATCAGCGCCAGGCCGACAGGGCCTGGCTTTCCAGCAGGAGCTGCTCCATGGCGGCAGCCGGAACCGGGCGGCTGAACAGGTAGCCCTGTCCGTACTGGCAGCCGTGGTCCAGCAGGAACTGCCGGTGTTCTTCGCGTTCGACGCCTTCGGCCACGGGTTGCAGGTTCAGGCTTTGTCCCATGGAGATGATGGCACTGGCGATGGCGGCGTCGTCACGGTTCTCGTGCAGGTCGGTGACGAAGGAACGGTCGATCTTCAGGACATCGACCGGCAGCTGCTTGAGGTAGGACAGCGACGAGTAGCCGGTGCCGAAGTCGTCGATGGCAATGCGCACGCCCAGTGCCTTGAGGTTCTTGAGCGTGCGGATCATCTCGCCGGTATTGTCCATTGCCACTGATTCGGTGATTTCCAGTTCCAGGTAGTGGCCGGGCAGATTGCTGTGCTCGAGGATGCGGCGGACGGTGGCGACAATGTCACCCTGGGTCATCTGCTTGCTGGACAGGTTGACGGCCACGGTACCGGGCAACAGGCCGAGGTTGAGCCAGTGCCGTGCCTGGCGGCAGGCCTGTTCCAGCACCCATTCGCCAATGGTGGAGATCAGGTTGGATTCTTCGGCAATCGGGATGAAGTCGGCCGGGCTGACCGGACCCAGTTCGTGACTGTGCCAGCGCAAAAGGGCTTCCATGCCGTAGATGTGGCCGTGGACGAGGTCAATCTTGGGCTGGAAATGCAGCTGGAATTCCTGGCAGGCCAGCGCACGGTGCAGGCTGGACTCCAGCCGCAACCGGGCCAGCGTGCTGGCGTTCATGTCGGCGGTAAAGAACTGGAAATTGTTCTTGCCCCGCTCTTTGGCCCGGTACATGGCGGTGTCGGCATTCATGCGCAGCACTTCCGGCGTTCCGCCGTCATCCGGGTAGATGGCGATGCCGATCGAGGCGGTGACGTACACGTCGTGGCCGTCGAGCGTGACCATGCCCTGCACCCGGTCGATCAGCTTCTGGGCGGTCTGGGCGACGCCGCGCAGGTCACGGATGTCTTCCAGCACGATGTTGAATTCGTCACCGCCCAGCCGGGCGACGGTGTCGCTGGCGCGCAGGCTGCCGGTCAGGCGGCTGGCAACGGTTTGCAGCAGCTTGTCGCCGACGGCGTGGCCGAGGGTATCGTTGATGAACTTGAAGCGGTCGAGGTCGAGGAACATCAGTGCCACGCGCTTGCCTTGCCGGTGGGCGCGGTTGAGGGCGGCGCTCAGGCGTTCCATCAGCAGGGTGCGGTTGGGCAGGTCGGTCAGTGGATCGTGGTTGGCGAGGTAGTGCAGCCGTTCTTCGTTGAGCTTGCGCTGGGTGATGTCGCTGAAAATGCCGGCGTAGTGAGTGAAGGTGCCGTCCGGTCCGCGGATGCCGGTGATGGTCAGGTGCTCGGTGTAGAACTTGCCGTCCTTGCGGCGGTTGATGACTTCGCCCTGCCAGAATCCGTGTTCGCGCAGGCTTTGCCACAGGTGGCGGTAAAACTCCGGCGGCTGCTGGCCGGAGCCGAGGATGCGCGGGTTCTTGCCGACCACTTCTTCGCGGCGCCAGCCGGTAATGCGGGTAAAGGCCGGGTTGACGGTTTCGATGATGCCTTCGGCGTCGGTGATGATGATGCCCTCAAGCGTGGCTTCAAACACCTTGTCGGCCAGCCGCAGGTTCTGCTGTGACAGGTTGAGGGCTTCGTCCCGTTCCTTGAGGGCATATTGCAGCTCGTGGACGTATTCGTGTTCGATCGACGCCATGATGTCGGCAAAGCCGACCAGCCCGGTCAACTGGTTGTTTTCGCTGCTGATGCCGAGGTGGCGGATGTGCTTTTCGGCGAGGAGCTTGCGGGCATAGTAAAGGCTGGCGCTGGCCTTGGCCGTGACCAGCGGCCGGCTGGCAAGCCGGCCGACCGGCTGTCCGGGGTCGTTGCTGTCCAGATGACGCACCACGTCGCGCTGGGTCAGGATGCCGTAGCCACCGTCCGGGTATTCGATGATGACCGCTTCCTGGGTGGCCTGGCGCATGGCTGCGACGGCTTCGGCAAAGGAGGCCGAGGCGCTCAGGAATCTTGGCGGAGCGCTGGGGATCGAGCCGACTTCCTTGATGCGGATGAAGAATTCGGCGCCCTGGTTCAGGACGATGTCGGTCTGTGACAGGATGCCGCGCAGCTGGTTCTGCTGGTCGATGACCAGATAGTGGCGGATGCCTTCGTGGCGAAAGCGGATGGCGGCTTCGTGAAACGGCGTGTCGACCGGCAGGGTCTTGACCGGCGAGCTCATCACGCTGGAAATCGGTACCTTGAGTCCGTCGGGATCGTGCAGGTCCAGCTTGAGGACGTCTGCCTCGGTCCAGATGCCTGCCGGCTGGCCCTGTCCGTCCAGCACGATGATCGAGCCGCACAGGGCTTCCCGCATCTGGCGGGCAGCCTCGTGCACCGGGGTATCGGGCGCACAGGTGACAAGGCGTGGCGAGACCAGTGATTCGATGGTCTTCTGGTAATAAATGCCCACAGGGACTCCGCAACGGTGAGGAACAGGTAACAGTCAGACGGGGATGAAGTATAGCCACTTGGCACGATGTTTTTTATGTCAAATGACATTGGCTGCCAGTTGTCACGGAATGAAGATTGCGGCTGGCTGACGAGCGGTTTATCTTGGCGTCATCCCGGATCCGGCGGCTGGCCGACCATCATTTCAGGAGATTCCATGCGTATCGAAACCCTCGCCGTCCATGGCGGCTACCGTCCCGACCCGACCACCCGCGCGGCGGCTGTCCCCATTTACCAGACCACCAGCTATGCCTTCGACAGCACCCAGCACGGGGCAGACCTTTTTGACCTCAAGGTGGCCGGCAACATCTACACCCGCATCATGAATCCGACCACCGACGTGCTGGAGCAGCGCGTTGCTGCCATGGAAGGCGGAGTCGGGGCACTGGCCGTGGCTTCGGGCATGGCCGCAGTTACCTATGCCATCCAGACCATTGCCGAGGCCGGCGACAACATCATCGCCACCAGCACGCTGTACGGCGGCACCTACAACCTGCTGGCGCATACCCTGCCGCAGCTGGGGATCGAGGTGCGTTTTGTCGATTACCGTGATCCGCAGGGTGTGGCCGGGCTGGTCGATGCCCGTACCAAGGCGGTGTATTGCGAATCCATCGGCAATCCCCTGGGCAACGTGGTTGATTTCGCAGCCTTTGCCGAAGCAGCGCACGCAGGTGGCGTGCCGCTGATTGTCGACAACACGGTGCCGTCGCCGTATCTGTGCCGGCCGTTCGAGCATGGCGCCGACATCGTGGTGCATTCGCTGACCAAATACATGGGCGGACACGGCACCAGCATCGGTGGCATCATCGTTGATTCGGGTCGTTTCCCGTGGGGCGAACATAAAGAGAAATTCGTGCGTCTGAATACACCGGATGTCAGCTACCACGGTGTTAACTATGTTGAGGCGATGGGGGCTGCTGCCTACATCGCCAGGGCACGCGTGGTGCCGCTTCGCAACATGGGGGCAGCAATCAGCCCGATGAACAGTTTCCAGATTTTACAAGGAATCGAGACCTTGCCGCTGCGCATGGACCGCATTTGCAGCAATACGCAGCGCATTGCCGAATTTCTTGCGGCCCATCCGGTCGTGGACTGGGTCGAATACGCCGGGCTGGAGGGCAATCCCAGCAAGCCGCTGGTGGACAAGTACATGGGCGGGCGGGCCTCGGGCATCCTGAGCTTCGGCGTCAAGGGGGGTGTGGAAGCCGGGGCACGCTTCATCGATGCGCTCCAGCTGTTTGTCCGGCTGGTCAATATCGGTGACGCCAAGAGCCTGGCCTGCCATCCGGCCAGCACCACGCACCGCCAGCTGTCGGTCGAAGAACAGCGCAAGGCCGGGGTACGGCCGGAAATGGTGCGCCTGTCGATCGGCATTGAACACGTTGACGACCTGATCGAAGACCTGGAGCAGGCACTGGTTGCTGCCCGGCAATAGCCCGGCCGGCTGCCAGCGGCAGGCATGTTGAAGCGAGGGCAGCCACAGAAGCTGCCCCGTCAAA
>JAGPIM010000062.1 GCA_018055005.1 Laribacter sp. | reverse complement strand
GGTGATCCTGCCCTGTTTGACCAAAGGCAAGACCTGCTCCGACCAGCGGGCACGTTCCTTTGTGATTTCCGGCCCAGCCAGTACCATCATGCAGCGTGCTGTTGCGCCTGACTATTGGAAAGCGGCCATGTCCCATGCCTACCTCTGGCTGATTCTGGCACTGCTGGCCCTCGTGGCCGAGCTGTTCAGCGGAACCTTTTACCTTCTGGTCCTGGCCATCGGGCTTCTGGCTGCTGCCGTCACGGCCGGGCTGGGTCTTGCGCCGGAATGGCACTTCATCAGCGCTGCCGCCATCACGCTGGCCGGCTGGCTGTTCCTGCTGCGCCGCCGCCGGCAACTGTTGTCATCAGCGCCTGCCCAACTGGACGCCGATGCTGGCGCCACCGTCGAAATACTTTACTGGCAGGATGCCCGTCACGCCCGTGTGCGCTATCGCGGCACGGAGTGGGATGCACGGCTCTCCTCCAGAATCCGTCCGGCAACAGACTGTCATTTCGAGATAGTCAGGCTGGACGGCAATACCCTGATCATCCGTGCTGTCGAGGAGTGAACCCCATGCTGTCTACCGCTGCTGTCCTGCTGATCCTTGCCTTTATTGTCGTTGCCCGCGCCCTGCGCGTGGTACCACAGCAAAGTGCCTTTGTCGTCGAACGATTGGGACGTTTTCACAGCGTCCTGTCTCCGGGCCTGAACGTCATCATTCCGTTCATTGACCGCGTAGCCTATCGCCACAGCCTCAAGGAAATCCCGCTCGATGTGCCAAGCCAGATCTGCATCACCAAGGACAATACCCAGCTCAAGGTCGACGGCATCCTGTATTTCCTCGTGACCGATGCCAAACGTGCCAGCTATGGCACCAGTGATTATGTGCTGGCAATTTCCCAACTGGCCCAGACCACCCTGCGCTCGCTGATCGGCAAGATGGAACTGGACAAGACGTTCGAAGAGCGCGACGACATCAACCGGGCCGTCGTGGCGGCACTGGACGAAGCTGCCCAGACCTGGGGCGTCAAGGTATTACGCTACGAAATCAAGGATCTGGTTCCCCCGACGGAAATCCTGCATGCCATGCAGCAGCAAATCACTGCCGAACGGGAAAAGCGCGCCCTGATCGCCTCCAGCGAAGGCCGCAAGATGGAGCAGATCAATATCGCCACCGGTGAGCGTGAGGCTGCCATCAAGAAATCTGAAGGTGAAATGCAGGCGCTCATCAACCAGTCCTCCGGCGAACGACAGGCCCGGATCAACACAGCCCAGGGCGAATCCGAGGCCATCCGGCTGGTGGCAGATGCCACGGCCGATGCCATCGCCCGTGTAGCCGGCTCGGTACAGACGCCCGGAGGCATTGAGGTCGTCAACCTCAAGGTGGCCGAACAATACGTCGATGCCTTTGCCCAGCTGGCCCGCAAGGGCAATACCCTGATCCTGCCGGCCAATGCCGGTGACGTCGCCGGCCTGGTCGCCACCGCCATGTCGGTCATCCGCCAGCAAGGCGGTGACACCTCAGCTGAATCCGGTCGTTGCCCGCCGGCAGCCTGACACCTTCAACCCCGGCCCCAGGATGTTCGGCCCGTGCGGAGCACATGCTTCGTACGGGCCGAATGCCATCCAGCCTTTGCTTCCGTTGGCAGAAAGGCAACGAGGCATCGCCGGGTGGTCAATTTGGTAGAAACCATTACTCCAGCAACGATTTGTGCCGCAAATTCGGCCCGTCAATCAGGATAAAGGCATCGAAAAATACAAAAGACCAGTTTCAGGACATTTTTTACCCATGGATTGTCAAAAAGATTTACCCTATTGCAATAACATCACCTTAAACCAGATGAAATCCGGTCTATTTGCACATTTCAGCAACAAACATCTCTGGAACGGCAGCTATGAAACGACGCAATGCTCTGAGTCTTATCGCCTGCGGCCTGATGGCCGCTTTCGCTCCGCTTAGTCACGCCAACGATGTCAAATCCGTCGGGGTAACGGCGATCGTTGACCACCCGGCACTTGATGACGTACGCAAAGGCGTGGAAGACGAACTCAAGGCCCAAGGCTTCGTCCCCGGCAAAAACCTGAAGTACCAGTTCCAGAGCGCCCAGGGCAATACCGCCACGGCCGGCCAGATTGCCCGCAAGTTTGTCGGCGACAAGGTTGATGCCATTGTGGCCATCGCCACACCCAGCGCCCAGGCTGCGGTGGCAGCCAGCCGTGGCGCCACTCCCGTGGTATTTGCTGCGGTGACAGACCCGGTGGCAGCCAAACTGGTCAAGAGCTGGAATGCTGGCAATGGCAACGTGACCGGTGTATCCGACAAGCTGGCGATTCCGCCCCAGGTGGACCTGATCCTGAAAGTCAAACCGGGCGCCAAGAAGGTCGGCATGGTCTACAGCCCGGGTGAAGTCAACTCGGTGATGGTTGCCAAGGAACTCAAGGCCGAGCTGGGCCGTCGCGGCATGACGCTGGTCGAAGCACCGGCTCCGCGTACGGTTGACGTCGGCCCGGCAGCCAAGAGCCTCGTCGGCAAGGTGGATGCGCTGTATACCTCGACTGACAACAACGTGGTGTCGACCTATGAATCGCTGGCCAATGTGGCCAACGTCAGCCGCATTCCGCTGATCGCCTCGGATACCGATTCGGTCGATCGCGGCGCCATTGCAGCCCTGGGCCAGAGCTATTACGACATGGGTCGCCAGACCGGCAAGATCGTCGTACGCATCCTCAAGGGTGAAAAAACCAACAGCATTGCACCGCAACTGGGTGAAAAGCTGTCGCTGGTCGTGAACCAGACCTCGGCCCAGAAACAGGGTGCTCCGCTGAGCGATGCACTCAAGCAGGAAGCCAAGACTGTCCTGAAGTAATCCTTGCCCTATCCGGCGGGCGGGACGTTTCATTCTCCTGCCCGTCCGTCTCCCACCTCACTCGTAGTTTCACATGTCCCTGATTTCACTCCTGGGGGCGCTGGAAATCGGCCTGATCTTTGCACTGGTTGCTTTGGGCGTCCTGATTTCCTTCCGCATCCTGAACTTTCCTGACCTGACGGCAGACGGCAGCTTTCCTCTGGGTGGCGCCGTGGCAGCCACACTGATCGTTGGCGGAACCGATCCCTGGATTGCCTGTATCGCCGCCATGCTGGCAGGCGCCGCCGCTGGCTGGGTTACTGCCTGGCTGAACGTGCGGCTGAACATCCTGCAACTGCTGGCCAGCATTCTGGTGATGGTGGCACTGTATTCGATCAACCTGCGCATCATGGGCGCACCCAATGTTCCCCTTCTGGGCGAACCTACGGTATTCGAGCCCTTCATGGATTCTGCCAGTGATGCCGCCATGTGGATCCAGCCGGGCGTACTGGCAGCGATCGTGGTGGTGGCCAAACTGGCGCTTGACGCCTATTTTGCCTCCCAGTCAGGACTGGCCATGCGGGCTACCGGCGCCAATCCGCGCATGGCGCGTGCACAGGGCGTCAGCACCAATCGCGCGGTCCTGAGCGGACTGGCCCTGTCCAACGCCCTGATCGCCCTTGGTGGTGCCCTGTATGTACAGACCCAGGGCGGGGCTGACATTTCCATGGGCATCGGTACCATCGTGATCGGTCTGGCAGCCGTGATCATTGGCGAAACACTCCTGCCAAGCCGGTCGTTGTGGGTCATCACGCTGGCGACCGTATTCGGTGCCCTGCTCTACCGTTTCCTGATTGCACTGGCCCTGTCGGCCGACTTTCTGGCGGCCCAGGACCTGAACCTGATTACGGCACTGCTGGTCGGCTTCGCCTTGGTGCTGCCAATGATCAAGGCACGCTTCAAAGCCCGCAAAGGAGCCGCATCATGATGAAGGCCCAGGGTCTGGCCAAGACCTTCAACCCAGGCACTCCGATCGAAAATCCGGCCCTGCGCGGCATTGACCTGCATATTCCCAATGGCCAGTTCGTGACGGTGATCGGCAGTAACGGCGCCGGGAAATCCACTTTCCTGAACGCCCTCTCCGGTGACCTGATCGTCGATACCGGCAGCATTCACATCGATGGGAAAGACGTCACCAGACTGAGCGCCTGGCAACGTGCGGGTATGGTAGCCCGCGTGTTCCAGGACCCGATGGCCGGTACCTGCGAAGGCCTCAGCATCGAGGAGAACCTTGCCCTTGCCTGGCAACGGGGTGAACGCCGGCATCTGCGTCCGGCCGTCACGTCAGGCCTGCGCGAGATTTTCCGCGAGAAGCTGTCGATCCTGAAACTGGGATTGGAAAACCGCCTGACCGACCGCATGGGTCTGCTGTCCGGCGGCCAGCGCCAGGCAGTCAGCCTGCTGATGGCCTCACTCCGCCCATCCCGGTTACTGCTGCTGGACGAACACACGGCAGCCCTGGACCCGAAAACCGCAGCATTCGTACTGGAACTGACGGACCAGATCGTCAATGCAAACGGACTTACCACTCTGATGGTAACCCACTCCATGCGACAGGCACTTGACCACGGCGAACGCACCATCATGCTGCATCAGGGGCGGATCGTACTGGATGTTGAAGGTGAAGAGCGCCGACGCATGGATGTGCCTGATCTCTTGGCCATGTTCGAGCGGACACGAGGGGAAAAAATTGCCGACGATGCCCTGCTGCTGGGATAAACCGTCTGCATTTATCGAAGACAAGGCTGACAAGACTGTCAGCCTTTTTCATTATCAGGATGTATTGGAGCACATCCATCAAATCGGCATGGCGTCAATTCATCTACATGACCGACCATGCTTTTGCTCGAAATATCTGCAGCCCATCAAATATCTCTTGGTAAATTCTGAAAAATAATTTGTCGACCCAAGCTTTTTTGAGAGATAATTCCAATCTCAAAGCCGACTTAGCTCAGTTGGTAGAGCAACTGCCTTGTAATCAGTAGGTCATCCGTTCGATTCGGATAGTCGGCACCAATAAAATCAAGCACTTGTGCCAGCCAATTACGGCTGGCACAAGTGCTTTTTCGTCTGGATTTTAGATAATCTGTAGCGTAGCGCGGTTTTTGTCCATTTTTCGCGGGACATTTGGCACAGCGCAGGAGCCGACCAGCCCCAAGGTTTTGCGCTGTCTTTGTTGCTCTTTCACCAGCATGAATTCTCGTCTAGGCGGGTGCTCCTCCCAAGGCCTCCGCACTCGAACGTCATTCGAGATTAAGCCCCAGAACCCGCTCCCGTTCTTCGTCTGACCAGACTATTGCCTTGCGCTGCATGCGCAGGCTCATCTTGCCGTTCCGCCCCATCGGGACAGGGCGCACCAGAATGACGTTCGAGTGCGGAGGCCTTGGTCGTACAACGACCGGACATTGCCCCGGACCGCGCGTGCTGCGTCAAACCACTCCCCACGGCCAAGTACCGTCGGCCCGGCCATCCTCTGCGATTTACCAGTACCGCTGCCAGCCGGCCTCGGCCCGCCACAGTTGCTGCCCTGGCGCGTACGAGCCGCCAGCCTGCACATACAGGCTGCCCTGACGGAAATCGTGCTGGTAGCCAAGTTGCCCTTGCCAGCTGTTCCGCGGCCCGGCTGCAGGCAGATAGACCGCAGGAGCCGTCAAGTCCAGCGCCGGACGGCTGCCAAACTCATGGGTGGCACCAATCCGCAGCCATATCTGGCTTTGAAGGGTCAGGCTCCGCTCCAGCCGGACGGCTGCCGCACCATAGGCATGGCCGGTATCGACATACCGGCCGGTAATGCTGTCATCGACAAGATTCCAGTTGAAATTGACATACCCGCCGCTCAACTGGGGGCTGACCACCCAGCCCGGCGCCAGCTGCCAGCGCTGCCCGGCAGCCAGATGAATACCCGCCACAGTGGCATACAAGGCATTGAAATAGCGGTCTTCGGTTGAAATCCGGGCGCGCTCCCGCCCGGCCAGCAGCACGCCCCGGACAAAACGCCCGGCCTCGTCTTCCAGTTGGCCGTATGCACCGAGCTGTACGCTGTCGAGATGGATGTACGAGCGCGCCATCGACGGAATCACCAGCCCCTGCCCGTTGGCTTCCAGCCAGCCACGGTTCCAGGCCAGCATGCCGCCGGCCCGCCAGCGAAGGCCCTGCCCCAGCTCACCACTGCGCCCGATTCCTCCGGTGACCGAAGCCGCTTCACCGTCAAAGGAGAAACCGTAGCGGGCATCCTGCTGCCAGTGAAAGCCGTCCACCTTCAGCCAGACGTCCCGCTCCGGCGAGGGCGCATGATCCAGCCGCTGCCCCAGAGAAGCCAGATTGCCCTGCCAGATCAGGTCAGACAGGGCCGGCAAGGTGCCATATGCCGGAATTTCCGGCAGCAGGCGATCGGGTATCACGCTGGGCACCGGCTTTGCCGGCGATTGCAGATACCAGTCATTGCCCTGCTGGACGATCTCCCAGACGTACGGACTGCCGCGCAGGCGCAGGTCTCCCGGTGTAGCCCGCCCCAGCGGATTGGCCGCCACGAAGCTGCCGGTACTGCCGGCGCCAGTCCGGGCAAACAGGATGGACTCTCCCAGCTGTCCGCGCGACCCATCATTGGCCAGCGACAGCCCGGTCGTACCCGACAGGCTGCCCTGCACGACCAGCGTGTCGGCCAGCCCGCTTTGCGCCGATACGTCACCCTGCAATACGCCGTTGGCACCGTGATACTGACCCGCCACCCGCAGGGAACCCAAAGCCGGTCCGGCACCCTGCATGGTGACCGTTCCGGCATTGACCAGATTGCCGGCCACTTCGCTGCCGGCTGGTGCATTCAGCGTACCCGACACGGTCAGGGTGCCGGAAGGAGCGGCAAAGCCGAGCCGTCCGGCCAGCGTCAGCTCGCCCCCGCCCTGCACCTGTATCTGCCCCCAGTTCTGCCAGTCCTGCGCTCCGTTGGCCAGCGAGCCACCGTTGAGTGATGCCGTACCGGCCAGCAGCCTGGCACCTTGCAGGACCACCAGTTCGTTGTTGCCCGTACCGTCACGCACCGTCAGCCCCGGCAGGGCAACATTGCCCAGCCCCAGCCGGTTGCCGCTGCCGGTAACGGCCAGAGTGCCTGCCAACGTACCGCCCCGCAGATTGAGCACGTTGTCGTTACCGTCCAGAGTCACGGTACCGGACAGCGTTCCGGCAGCCAGCGTGACCTGATCGCCGGAGCCGATGATGTCCAGTCCGTTGATCACCCCGCCGTTGTTGAGTACCCGGCCGCCGTTCACGGTCACGTCCCACGCCAGCCCACCGGCAGAAATGGTCTGGCGACCGCCGGACAATACGGCGGTATTGCGCGTTTCGCCCCCGGACAGGACAAACTGGCTGCCCTGCATGATCTGGTTGTCCACGGCCAGACCGCCAGCCGACACGCTCTGGCTGCCGCCATTCAGTACATTGTGGCTGGCAATACCGCCAGACTGCACAAACTGCCGGCCGCCCTGGATCGTGGTCGAAGTCGCCTGCCCTTCCACCACCTGGTCAGCGCCGCCGGCCACCGTCGTGCTGGACACCATTCCGCCGCCGAGCACGGTCTGCAAACCGCGGCTGACGGTCGTGTTGCTGGCCACCCCGCCACTGGACACCAGCTGGGTACCGCCCGTCACCGAGGCAAATTCGGCCACGCCACCAGAAAGGATGAACTGCCGTCCGCCAGTCTGGATATCGGTTGTACGGGCAAAACCGGCCACCGACTGGTCGGCCCCGGCACCCAGTGTGGTCGAGTCGGTCGAACCTCCGGCCAGCACGTTCTGGCCACCCCGGGTAATCAGGGTATTGCCGGCCATGCCGCCTGACGACACGGTTTGCTGCCCGCCATTGGTGACGGTGGTACCGAAAGCAATGCCGCCAGAACCAACCGTCTGCTCGCCACCGTTGACCAGGGTCGAATCGGCATCACCCAGCACCTGCTGGTGCCCGCCCGTATTGATGACGCTTTGGCTGGCCCGCGCACCGGACAAGACCGACTGGAGGCCTCCGCTGTTGATGGTGGCCGATACGGCCAGCCCACCGGATGACACTACTTGTGTCCCGGTCGACAGGATGGCGACATTGCGTGCCTGCCCACCGTTGAAAATGGTCTGGCTGCCGCCAATCTGACCGCCAGCCGGCACGGTCTGGTCGCTGACTGCGGAGGTGACCGGGGTCGTGAAATCCGCTGCGGCAGGCATTGCCGGCAACAGGGGCACCACGCCGCCCAAAAGGCGCAGCCACCAGGCCGGTCGGCAGCATGGACGCAGAGAACGCATGGCAACCGGTTTCATGCCAGCCTCCGGACCCGCGACCGGGCTGTGGCGGCAACAGGAATGCGGTTCAGGGCATCAATCACCTGTTCCGGCTGGATCAGCCGCGAACACTCGAACTGCCGCGGGGTATCCCGGTGGCGCGGACACCAGAAAAAATCCGAGTGGTCGAATGTCAGGCGCGCATCGTTCCAGCAGCTGTTGCAGGTGTGATGGTTGAAGATGCGGAACGGTGTCCGGAATTCGTTCCGGGGATGCGTAAAGCCGCTGATCATCACGACCGGCGTACCCATCGTCCAGGCGAGCCAGGCCAGCCCGCTGGACAGCCCGACAAAACAGGCGGCATGTCGCAGGTAGCGGGCCCGCTCAAGCAGCGGGCGGTCTCCGGTCAGGTCTTCGCAACCGTGCGGCAGGGTGGTCCATGTCAGGCCGGCGCCATGACAGGCTTTCTGGTCGATGCACACCACCCGCAGCCCTTGGTTGCGCAGATGCCGGACCACCTCCAGCCAGCCGGTCGGATGGTTCCAGTACTTGCATTGCGTGGTGCTTTGTACCGCGATGCAGGCATAAGGTTCGGCAATCGGACGACTGTCATCCGGCAGCCTGATCCGCGCCGGCTCCTCCTGGTCGTCCACGTCCAGGATATGCGCCGCAGTACGGTGCAGGCCCACCAGCCGGAAATCGGCCGGCTGGTAGCAGCCTTCATCGTCGCCAAAAAACAGGCCGAGATAATAGCTGGCATAAAAAACCGAGGTATCCAGTTCGTCCGGCGGCACAAAGCGGATGTCCGGATAACTGTCTGCCAGCAAACCGATCAGCCCGGGAGCCATCGAACAGGTCAGCCGGCAACCGTGCTGGCCGGCAAAACGCACGGCGTAAGGAAACCAGCCCAGTACGTCACCCAACGTACCGACCGGAAACTGCACCAGTACTTCTTGTCCGGCCAGATCGAGCCGGTGCGTTAATACCAGCTGTCCGGCCTGCCACACCTCGATCCGGAACGGTACAAAATAGCGTTTGCTGCTGGTCACCCAGCCTTCGGTCAGTCGGGTGTCAAACAGGATGTTGTGGGTCCGGACGTCGGACAGGCGTACCTGCCAGTCCCCTGCCGGCAGATGTACCCGGGCACCGTGGTTGAAATCAAAACGGATTCCGTGTGGAGCCTCCTGTACGGGAATGGAAGCAGGTGCAACAAAAGCAGGGGAGTCGGACATGACGATTTGTCGGCAGACGCATTTTCAGTATGACTGATTCCCGTATTAGTCCAGTTGCGTGACCGTTGCCAGCCGGGCCCGCCCTGCGGCATGCACCATCATGCACCATATGGATGCATGAGCGCAGCAGCAGCGGCTCACGTATCATCCCGGCATTGCCATTGCCCGTCCTGCCAGCCATGTTGCATCCAGCCCTCCCCGCCCTGCTTTTGATGACCATGACATGGGCAACCCATGCAACTCCGATCTACAAGCATGTCGACGCCGACGGACAGGTCACCTATACCAACACGCCGGCCAATGACCGCCAGGTCATCAGGCTGGCACCCGCAGCCCCCGGGATGCGGACATCGCCCCCCTCAGGGGGAAACAGTACGGCAGCGGCATCCCGGCCGGTCAGCCAGCAGCAGACGCTGTCGATACGGGACCAGCAGCGCCGGCGCATCCTCAATGAAGAATTCGCCAATGAAAGCCGGGCACTGGACAACGCACGCAAGCAGCTGCAACAGGCGCGCCAGCGTACCGGACTGCCTGCGGCCGAACTGCGGGAGCTGGAAGCACAAGTCACCGAACGGGAGAAAAACCTGCATGCGCTGCGCCAGGAACTTGGCAGTTAAGGCCAAAGGTGGCAAACATCTTGCTTGCCGTCATGTCCACCTGAAACCTGTTTCTGATCCCATGCCCGATCCCGCTCTTGCCGGTCTTGCCCTGCTAGATACTGCCTTGCTGGCGGTGGACCGGCAGGGAGCCATCCGCTACGCCAATCCAGCAGCAGAAAACCTGCTGGCACTCGGCAGCCGCGAACTGGTGCGCCACACGCTGTCCAGCCTGTTCAGCCGGGCTGAGGCCCTGATGCGCGGACTGGATGCAGCCCTCGGCCAGGATGTCAGCTTTGCCGAACACGACCTGTCGCTGGACACCGTCAACCAGCAGCACCTGCATGTTTACTGCGCCATTACGCCGATTGACGTTGCCGGCTGCGCGGCCCTGCTGGAACTGCGGCCGATCGACCAGCAGGTCCGCATTGCCAACGAAGAGCGCCTGCTGATCCAGCAGCAGGCCAATCGCGAGCTGATCCGCAACCTCGCCCACGAGATCAAGAATCCGCTGGGCGGCATCCGCGGTGCAGCCCAGTTGCTGGCTCTGGAACTGGACGACCGGCCGGAACTGGCCGAATACCTTGAAGTCATCAAGCATGAAGCCCTGCGGCTGCAACACCTGGTTGACCGCCTGTTGGCTCCCAACCAGCGCCATGTCCAGAGCAACGTCAACATCCACGAAATCCTCGAACGGGTCCGCAGCGTGCTGCTGGCCGAATACCCCGAGGGGCTTGTCATCCGCCGGGATTACGACATCAGCCTGCCGCTGCTGACCGCCGACCGTGAGCAGCTGATCCAGGTCGTGCTCAACATCGCCCGCAATGCCGTACAGGCCATGCACGGACAGGGCGAAGTCACCCTGAAAACCCGCGTGGCACGCCAGGTTACCCTGGCCCGCCGCCGCCATGCTCTGGCGCTGGAACTACAGATCATCGATACCGGACCGGGCATTCCGCCGGACATCCGCGATCATGTGTTCTATCCGCTGGTCACCGGCCGCGCCGAAGGTACCGGACTGGGACTGACGCTGGCCCAGACATTCGTTCACCAACACCAAGGCAGCATTGATTTTGACTCCCGCCCGGGCCGGACCTGCTTTACCGTCCGGCTGCCGCTGGAACCCCTTGCGGAGAAAAACCCATGAACCATGCTCCCGTCTGGATCATTGACGACGACAAATCGATCCGCTGGGTACTGGAAAAAGCCCTGACGCGCGCCGGCATCGGATTCGAGAGCTTTGTCAGCGCAGACGATGCCCTGAACGCCATGTATGACGTAACGCCGCAGGTGGTAATCAGCGACATCCGCATGCCGGGCACTGACGGGCTCAAGTTCCTCGCCCGCATCAAAAGCCAGCATCCGGGGCTGCCGGTCATCGTCATGACAGCCCACTCGGACCTCGACAGCGCCGTATCGGCCTTCCAGGGGGGGGCATTCGAATACCTGCCCAAGCCCTTTGACATCGACCAGGCCGTCACGCTGGTGCGCCGCGCCCTCGAAGAAGCCAACCGCGGCAACCTGCCACCTGACGCTCCCGAACCCCTGCCGGTATTGCTGGGGCAGGCTCCGGCCATGCAGGATGTCTTTCGTGCCATCGGCCGCCTGAGCCAGTCGAGCGTCACGGTCCTGATCACCGGTGAATCGGGCTCGGGCAAAGAGCTGGTCGCCCAGGCCCTGCACCGCCATTCGTCCCGCGCGGCCAAACCCTTTATCGCCATCAATACCGCTGCCATTCCGCGTGACCTGCTGGAAAGCGAGCTGTTCGGCCACGAGCGCGGGTCTTTTACCGGCGCCCAGGCCCAGCGTCGCGGCCGGTTTGAAGAGGCCGAGGGCGGCACGCTGTTTCTGGACGAAATCGGTGACATGCCGACCGAGTTGCAGACCCGCCTGCTGCGGGTCTTGTCCGACGGACAGTTTTACCGCGTGGGCGGCCATGCACCGATCAAGGCCAACGTGCGCGTGATTGCGGCCACCCACCAGAACCTAGAAGAACGGGTTCGCCAGGGACTGTTCCGTGAAGACCTGTTCCACCGCCTGAACGTGATCCGCCTGCGCCTGCCTCCCCTGCGCGAGCGACGCGAAGACATTCCGCTGCTGATGCGGCATTTCCTCGCCAAAAGTGCGGCCAGCCTGGGCGTCGAAGCCAAACGCCTGTCCGAAGCCGCCATGACCGGCCTGGTGGCTTACGGTTTTCCCGGCAACGTGCGCGAACTGGAAAACCTCTGTCACTGGCTGACGGTCATGGCGCCCGGCCAGACCATCGAACCGCTGGACCTCCCACCGGAACTGCACGGACGCAGCACGGCAGCCGCGCCTCTCCAGTCAGCCGAATCCGGGTCAGCCCCTCAGGAAACGGCTGCCCCGTCCGTAGCAAGCGGCACCGGCAGCTGGACCCGGCAACTGGCAGAAGTGGCCGCTCAGCGGCTCAGGCAGGGAGAAACCGGAATCATTGACGACCTGACACGGGAATTCGAAACCACGTTGATCCGGACGGCGCTGGCGCACACCGGAGGGCGCCGGGTAGAAGCCGCACATCTTCTGGGACTCGGTCGCAACACCCTTACCCGCAAGGTGCAGGAACTGGGCATGGACCACGTCACCGAACAAGAATAGATCCAGCTGTCTGGTCTGTACCGCGCTTCGTGGACACTAACTTAAGGTGGACAATCACCACAGAGGAGCAGTGTTCATGAACAAAACCAGACGCACTTTCCCCGGATTCCCTCAAGCGAGAGGCGGTTGAACAGGTACTTGCCGGCACATCATTACGGCATGTTGCCCAAGCCTTCGACATTACCAAGTCATTGCTGGGTAAGTGGAAACGTCAGTTCCAAGATGCCGGACCTGATGCCTTCCCGGGCCGAGGCAAACAGAGCGGCGAAGCGGCCGAACTGAAACGACTTCGTGACGAACTCGCCCGCGTCACCATGGAGCGCGATGCTCTAAAAAAAGCGCTCGCCATCTTCTCGCACCCCACGAAGTGAAGTTCCGTGCCATTCAGGTACTGTCGGGCCGCTATCCTGTCGGCCCGATGTGCCAACTGTTTCGTGTGTCCCGTAGTGGCTACCATGCATGGCTACATCGCCCACCGTCAGTGCGAGAGATGGCGAACCGACAACTGCCATGAATCGTACCGGGTTTCGCGGAGGCCATTTTGTGTGAGTCAGGCCGGCACTGCCTGCTCGCTCAGACTGCGGCAGTAGTTTGCCTCAGCCTCCGCCGGTGGAATATAACCCGGAGGGGCCAACAAACGGTGATGGTTGAACCACGAAAACCATTCCAGCGTCGCCAATCCTACTGACTCCATATTCTTCCATGGTCCTCGACGAGGGATGACTTCCGCCTTGTACAGGCCATTGATGGTTTCCGCCAGCGCATTGGCGTAGCTGTCTCCAGTACTGCCAACCGAGGGTTCGATGCCAGCTTCGGCCAGCCGCTCGGTATAACGGATCGATACATATTGCGAACTCCGGTCACTGTGATGAATCAGCCCGTCCCGCGCTGGCTGGCGTGCCCGCAGTGCCTGTTCCAGCGCATCCAGAACAAACTCGGTGTGCATGCTGCGGCTGACCCGCCAACCCACGATGTAACGCGCGAACACGTCCACCACGAAGGGCACATGGACAAAGCCTTGCCCGGTCGAGACACAGGTAAGGTCAGAGACCCAGGGCTGGTTCGGCCGCCCGGCCACGAATTGCCGGTTGACATGGTCTTGCGGGCAAGATGCGGCCGGATCGGGACGGGGGGTCCGTACCGCCTTGCCGCGCGTCACCCCACGCAACCCCAATTGCCGCATCAATCGCTTGACCGTACAGCGCGCCACGCGCTGCCCCTCGCGCTTGAGCTGACGCCAGACCTTGGCCGCACCATACACCTGGTGATCGACCTGCCCGACGCGGTCGATGTCACTGCTCGGTTCCTCGTCGCGGACG
>JAGPIM010000061.1 GCA_018055005.1 Laribacter sp. | reverse complement strand
GTAGGCTTGCCAGGCAGCAGGTATTCAATGCGCTGCCATTGAGCATCGCTAAGCAGGTATCGATTCATTTGCAGACCACAAAAGGCGCGAATGAAACCACAAAACAGTTACTGTGAACACGCCCTAGCCATGCGCTACCACTATACCGGCCCGGTTTCCAGCATCCTGATCGACGGCAAGCCGACCCAGCTTGTCACAGGTGCCGAAATCGACCTGCCCGAAGGCAGCCACGACACCATCCGCCTGCAGGCACTCGGCGTACTGGTGCCACTGGATGCCGCCCCGCCCACCCGCAAGAAAGGCTGACCCATGGCTGCCAACTTTTTGCATGGCGTTGAAACCACCCGGGTCGACAAAAGCCCGCGCGCGGTGAACATGGTCAAGTCGGCCATCATCGCCCTGATCGGCACCGCGCCGACCGGCCCGGTCAACGACCCCACCCTTTGCCTGTCGGATACCGACAATGCCCGTTTCGGCCCCATGCTGCCGGGCTTCAGCGTGCCGGATGCGCTGGATGCCATCTACGACCAGGGCGCAGCGGCGGTCATCGTGGTCAACGTCCTCGACCCTGCCACGCACCGCACCGCTGTCCAGGCCGAAACAGTCCACCTCGACCCCGCTACCGGCAAGGCCACCCTCGCCCACCCGGCCGCGATGGACGTGGTGGTGAAGTCGGCCGATGGCACCGTTACGCACGTCCTCGGTACCGACTACCTGCTCGATGCGCTGACGGGTGAAATCACCCGTATCGGCAGCGGCGCCATCGCGTCCGGTGCCACCCTGACCGTCGCTTATGCCTGGGCCGACCCGGGAAAGGTCACCCCGGCCGACATCATCGGCACCGTGGATGCCATTACCGGGCGCAGGAAGGGTCTGAAACTCCTTGGCGACACCTATCAGCGCTTTGGCTACTTCCCCAAGATCATCATTGCGCCGGGATACGCCAGCCATGCCGGTGTCGCCGCCGAGCTGAGTGCCGTGGCCAGCAACCTTGGCGGCAAGGGGCTGGTGGATGCGCCCATCGGCACCACCCGCGACATGGCCGTCGCCATGCGCGGCCCCACGGTACCGGATTCGCCTTTCAACACCAGCAACCGGGCGGCCATCCTGTGCTATCCGCACGTCAAGGTTTATGACCCGGCCACCAACCGCAACCGCCTGCAGCCGCTATCGGCGCGCATGGCCGGTGTCATGGCCGCCAAGGACATGAGCCACGGCTACTGGTGGAGCCCGTCGAACACCGAAATCAAGGGCATTGTCGGGCTTGAGCTGGATCTGACCGCGCGGATTGACGACCCGCTGTCCGACGTGAACCTGCTCAACGAGGCCGGCATCGTCACCGTGTTCAACTCCTTCGGCACCGGTTTCCGCCTGTTCGGCAACCGCAACGCCAATTTCCCGAGTGAAAGCGGCCTGACCACCTTCATCTCCTGCGCCCGTGTGCAGGACATGATCGACGAATCGCTGCGCTATGCCTCGTTGCAGTATGCCGACAGGCCCATTGACGATGCGCTGATCGACATTCTTGTCGAATCCGGCAACCAGTTCATGCGCAAGCTGATCGGTGACAAGGCCATCCTGGACGGCGTGTGCTGGTACGACCACAAGCGGCAGACCGAAACCGGGCTGGCCAACGGTCACATCATCATCAGCTACAAGTTCACCCCGCCGCCGCCGCTTGAGCGCCTGACCTACGAATCCGAAATGACCAGCGAATACCTGGTCAAGCTGAAAGGGACTGACGCATGATTCTCGAATCCGTGCGCGACGGTGTCGTGTATCTCAACGGCACCAGTTATCTGGGGGTTGTCGAGGAAGTCAAGCTGCCGGAAATCCAGTTCCGCACCACCGACCGCAAACCGACCGGCGGCATCGGCGTGATCGAGCTGCAAGGCGGCCTCGACAAACTGGAAGCCGAAATCAAGTGGACCAGCCTTGACCGCAAGCTGGCCGGTGCCCTGCTGGCACGTGGCAAGAGCAACCAGCTGATGATCCGCTCCTTGCATCAGTCTTTTGACGGTGCCGGAAGCCTCTCTAAAGAGCGTGCGCTGATCACTCACATGACCGTGCAGACCAAGTCGCTGGGACTGGGCGAGCACAAGGGTGGTGACCCGGCAGAAATGCCGGCCAAGTTCATCGTGCATGCCGTCAAGCAGACGTTCGACGGTGAGCCGATCATCGAAATCGACGTGATCAACCAGATTTTCAAGATCGGCGGCACCGACCTGCTGTCGAATTCGCGTCGCATCCTGGGGATTTAAACCATGAACGAAATGCAAGAAATGGCAGACGGCCAGTTGAGTGACGGCCGCCGCTTTACCGTGTCGCCGGTTTTTGGCCGCCACATCCGGCAGGCCCGGCGTATGCAGAATGAGGCTGACATTGATTACCTGTTCGGACTGACCGCGCAGGTGACTCTCATCGATGGCAAGCCCATCACGCCGCATGATCTGGATGACCTGCCGGGCAAGGATGTCGTCGCCCTGCAAGCGGCTGTCCAAAAAAAAATGATCTGAGCCAGGGGCACCCCGGTTTGCTGTCGATCATGCACCTGATCGCCACCACCGGGTGGCCCCCGGAGCAGATCGACGGCATGCCAGCGGATGATCTGGTGTTCTGGTGCGGCCTGGCGACGGATTATCACAACCACCCCAACCGGGCGCCGGCTTGATTCACCGCTATCCGCTGGGTAAACATGACGATTCGCTACAAAAAGGGGATGTCATGAAGCTGGTTGGATTACTCACCATCGTGGCCTTGCTGGCTGGCTGCGGAGCAAATGAAACCGTCAAGCCGCTGGCCAATCTTCCGGAGCTGCAAAAGCCCGCTGGATATGAGCATGCTGATGGCGCAATCTTGAAAAAGGCGCTTGAGCAGGCCGGGTTGACCGATGTTCACGCCTCACCGGCCATCACGCCGGCAGGACTTGACGGGTGGATGATCGACGGGACGTATCGCGTACCAGAATATCCAGGGATGTCCGACTGGGAAGCCATCAGCAACAATCTTTACCAGGTCGCGGTCTGGCTGGACAAGGCCGGTGTCATGCAAAAATTTGTGGTGAATGTCACGGCAAACAGCAAGGACGACCGTTATCTGACCCAGATTGTTTACGACAAGTCAGCCAGCCCGGACGGTTTCGCTATCAAGCATCAGTCCATGCTCGCAGCCATCAGGAAACTGCCGCCCAACACCGTTGACCGGCCTGATTTCTGCGGGCATGTCAAAACCCTGAGTGCCGTCGCCAGCGGTAATCCGGAAATTGTGGGCAAATGCTCATAGCGTCATCCAATCCATCCTGACCAGCCCGCCCTGCGCGGGCTTTTTTATTGGAGCCAGTCATGGACCTTGTCCAGTTCGGGGTCGTGCTCAAGGCGTTCGACCAGATGTCCGGTGTATTTTCCGGTGCATCCAGCAAGTCTGTTGCGGCACTGGGCCGGATCGACCAGAAAATGGGCGCGATCTCAGACCGTTTTGACCGTTTTGGCACCAAGCTGGCCGGGGATGGCGCCATGCTCACCGGTCTGATGCAAAAGCCGGTCAGCGCCTTCATGGAGGCAGAGGACGCCGCCACCGGGCTCAAGGTCGCCATGATGGGGGTCGGTGGTGAGGTCGATAAACAGTTCGGCTCCATCAACAACCTGGCGGTTGGGCTTGGCAACAAGTTGCCGGGCACCACGGCGGATTTCCAGAACATGATGTCAGCCCTGGTCAAACAGGGGGTAAGTTACGACGCCATTCTGGGCGGGGTCGGCGAGGCTGCCGCCTATCTTGGGGTGCTGCTGAAAAAGCCACCGCAGGAAGCTGCCGAGTTTGCCGCCAAGTTGCAGGACGCCACCGGCACCTCTGAAAAAGACATGCTCGGGCTGATGGATACCGTGCAGCGCATGGCAAACCTCGGCATGAAAGACAGCGACATGCTGTCTTTTTTCTCGAAGATGGGTCCGGCCATGGACACCATGCGCCGCAAGGGGATCGATGTATCGAAAGAGCTGGCTCCGTTTGGCGTGATGTTCGACCAGATGGGCATGCAGGGTGAGTCCGCTGGCAATGCCCTGCGAAAAGTGGTCCAGCTGGGCATGGATGCCAAAAAGGTCGGCAAGGCGAATGATCTGCTGTCCAAAAAAGGCATCAAGCTCGATTTCACTGACGGCAAGGGTGAGTTCGGTGGCATGCCGAAGCTGATGGCAGAGCTGGACAAGCTCAAGGGGCTGGACATGCAGACCCGGCTGGCCGCCCTGAAAGAGGTTTTCGGTGATGACTCCGAAACCCTGCAGGTGCTGTCGAAGGTCATCGACAAAGGGGCCGACGGCTACAACGAAGCGGTCGAAAAGCTGGCCCGGCAGGCGACCCTGCAACAGCGGGTCAATGCCCAGCTCGGCACCCTGAAAAACCTTTGGGATGCTGCCAGCGGCAGCTTTACCAACACACTGGCTTCGGTCGGCGAGCTGATGGCGCCGGAGCTGAAGCAACTGACCGAGTGGTTCGGCGATGCCACCCAGTCGGCCAGTGATTTCATCGCGGAATACCCTGGTGTGGCGAAAGTGGCCGGTCTGGCCACCGCCGGCATCGGTGGCCTGCTGCTGGGCATGTCGGCGCTGGCGGTCACGCTCGGTACGGTCACACGGCTAGGCGGCTACGCCATGTCGCCGCTGGCCAAGGTGTTCGGCATGTTCGGCCGTAAAAAAGGCAAGGCAGGCGCAGCTGGAGAGGCTGCTGGCGGCATGGCTGATGCCATTTCCGTGCAGCGCGTCTTTGTCGTCAACTGGCCCGGCAGTGGCATGGACCTCGGCGGAAGCGGCGGTGCAGGCGGTGGCAAGCCTGGAACGGCGGCCGGCGAAGTCGGCAAGAAATCCCGACTTGGCCGGCTGATGGGCTCCATGAAAAACCTGGACGTTGGCCGGCTGGCCGGGCGTCTTGGTGCGGTGGCTGCGCTGGGTGCCGGTGTTTACGGTGCGGTGCAGATCGCCAACGACAAAACCCTGAGCCAGGACAAGCGCCGCGAGGCACTGGGCGAAACCGCCGGCAGCACCGCTGGCGGTGCGCTGGGTGGCTGGGGCGGCGCAGCGGCCGGGGCCGCGCTGGGCACCATGCTGTTGCCTGGCATCGGCTCGGTGATTGGTGGCCTGCTGGGCGGTCTTGGTGGCGGCGCACTGCTGGGATCGCTGGGTGGCAGCCTTGGCAAGAACCTGGCGGCGTCCGGCCCTGACAAGCCATCGCCTGCCCCGACGCCGCTTAACCCGGCTGCCGGCGCAGCCAAGGGCAATGCGACGGCACCCGCAGCAGCATCGACGACCGTGCAGCTCAACTACTCGCCCACGCTCACCATTCAGGGCGACCCGATCCCCGGCACCAAGGAAAAGTTCGCCCGCATGCTGTCCGAGCACAAGGACATCGTAGTGCGGATGGTGCAGGACGTGGTCGAGCAAAAGGCCCGCACGGCGTACTCGGCATCATAAGGAGCATGCATGTTTGCCCAGCTGGGAGAGCTTCGCTTTGAGCTGATCAAGCACTGGGACGGTCTGCAGATCAAGGAGCAGACGCGGTTTGCCAAGCACGAAATGGCCGCCGGCAAGCCGCGCCTGCAGCACCTTGGAGAAGATGCGGTCAGCCTGACCATCGAGCTGTCATTCCACGAGTTTTTCTGTGATCCGCAGACCGAGCTGGACAATCTGAAGCGGGCGCGCGTGGCCGGCAAGGCGCTGCCGCTGGTGTGGGGAAACGGGCTGGTCGAAGGCGATTTTGTCATCGACTCGGTCAGCATCACCCACCAGAGCAATGACCCGCTTGGCCTGCTGACCTCGGTATCGGCATCGGTCACCCTGCAGGAGTTCGTCGACGAACTGCCGCTGGAAACCCGCAAGCGCGAGCAGAAAGACGCCGCACCGGCCCGCGCCGGCAAGGGCTCCAAAAAGAAAAAGCCGGCCACCACCAAAAAAACCGGCGGCAGCTACAAAACCGTCACCGAGCAAAACGGCGACGGCGTGTCGTGGACAAAAATCACCCGGGACTAGCCGATGGAATACATCGAGCACATCACCTCCAGCGGCGAGCGATGGGACACGCTGGCATGGCGCTACTACGGCGACGCCACGCTTTACCGCCCCATCATTGAAGCCAATCCGCATCTTCGCATCCTGCCGTCACTTTCTGCCGGGCTTCCGCTCAGGATTCCCGTGCTGGAATCCGACGCTGACACCCTGCCCCCCGAGGATTTGCCCCCATGGAAACGATGACCACTGCCGGTATCCGCCAGCCATGGTTCCGGCTGGACTATGAAAAAAAGGATGTCTCGACCGACATCAGCCAGTTTCTCCGCTCGCTGACCTATACCGACCGGCAAAGCGGCGAGTCGGACGAAATCGAGATCAAGCTGGAAGACCGCGCCGGGCGCTGGATGGATGCCTGGTATCCCGTCAAGGGCGACGAGGTCAGCCTGTGGATCGGCTACACCGACGAGGCACTCATGCCGTGCGGAACGTTCCAGATCGATGAAATCGAGATGGACGGCCCGCCGTCGACGGTCAGCATCCGCGCGCTGGCTTCCGGCATCCGAACTGCCATCCGCACACCGGCCAGCAAGGCTTACACCGGCACTACGCTGGCCAGTCTGGCCGGGCAGATCGCCCGGCGCCACCAGCTCACGCTGGCGGGTAACCCGGAGCCGGTACCGCTGGGTCGAATCACGCAGAATCAGGAGACTGATCTGGCCTTCCTGCACCGCATTGCTCGGGATTACGACCATGTCGTGAGCGTGCGCGGCAAGCAGCTCTACTGCGCACCCCGTGACAGCATCATCAGCCGTGATGCCGTGCTGGTGGTATCGAGCCTTGAGCAGATCAAGCGCTGGCGACTGCGTGACAAGACCAGTGCGGTCTATCGCAGCGTCACCGTCTGCTATCTCGACCCGAAAACCAAAAAGCTGGTCGAGCATACCGAGACAGCGGAAAAACCCGCCCGCAAGAAAAAGGGCGGCAAGGAAACCGACAAGGTCAAGGACGAAGTCAATGACACGCTGAAGATCAACGAGCGCTGCGACAGCAAGGCGCAGGCCGTCGCCCGCGCCAAGGCGCTGCTGAAGGACAAGAACCTGAAAGCGGTCGAGGGTGAGGTGGTCATGCTGGGCGAGCCCCGGCTGGTGGCCGGCAACGCGCTGGGGATCGATTGCCTGGGGCAGCTGTCCGGTGATTACACCATCACCGAGTCGCGGCACGTCATTGACGGCAGCGGCGGCTACGAAACCACGGTTCAGATCCAGCGTGTACGCGCCGGCAGCGAGCGCGCGCCCCGCGAAAAGGAGTCCGGCGATGACGGCCGCTGATGCCATTTACTGGTCGCCGAGACTGGGCAGGGCCGGTGAGGTGGTGACGGATCTGGACGACATTGATCAGTCCATCCGCATCCTGCTGCGCACCCGGCGCAGCACCGTTCCGCATGACCCCTTGTTCGGTACCGATATTTTCCGCTGGCTGGATGCCCCGGCAGACGTGGCCCTGCCTTCCATCGTGATGGAAGTGCGCGAAGCCATCCGCATGTTCGAGCCGCGCGCCGAGTTTGCCGGCTGCACTGTCCGTCACCCTGCCCCCGGCCATTCTGTACTCACCGTTACCTGGCGCCCGGCCGGCGAGCTTGCCGGCACCGGGCGCACCACCGAGGTTCCTATCCATGACTACGCCGCCTGACTACATCGCCCGCGACCCGGCGGCGCTGACTGCCGAACTGGTGGCCTCGTACGAAACCGCCACCGATAAAACCCTTTATCCAGCGCAGCCCGAACGCCTGTTCATCAACTGGCTGGCATGGCGCCTGAGCCTGCACCGCGAGCAGATACAGGATGCCGCGCAGCTCAACCTGGTGAGCTTTTCGCGCGGCCCGGCGCTCGATGCGCTGGCCGAAGACCGCGATGACCAGCGCCTGCCGGCATTTGCTGCCGGCGCGGTGATCCGGTTCAGCCGCACGACCCTTGCCACGGACCCGACCCTGATCCCGGCCGGCACGCAGGTCGCATCGCAGGACGGAGCCATCGTTTTTGCCACCACCGATGCCGTCACCCTGCCTGCCAGTCTTTCCAGTGTCACCGTGCCTGCCCGCTGTACCCGGCCAGGCATCGCCGGCAATGGTTTTGTCGCCGGCCAGATCCGCGACATCCTGTCGCCCATCGGCGCCGGCATCACGGCCGGCAACACCACCACCACGGCAGACGGGGCTGAGCAGGAAACCGACGAGCGCCTGCAAGCGCGGCTGCTGGCCGCGTTTGACCGCTACTCGGTTGGCGGCCCGCAGGCGGCGTATCGCCGGCTGGCTCTGGATGCCCACCCCGGCATCATCGACGTGGCGGTCGTGCGCACCAATCCGGGGGAGCTCACCCTGTATCCGCTGCTGGATTCCGGCCTGCCGGGTGATGCAGCGGTCCGCGCCGTGCAGGATTACGTGTCGGATGATTCGCGCCGGGTGCTGTGCGACACGGTGTTTGCCACCAGCCCGGTCGCGGCGGATTACCAGATCAGCGCCCGGTTGCTGCCGCTGCCTGGGATACCGGTTGCCGACGCCATCGCCGCCGCCACGCAAGCCGTGCAGGCGCTGGTTGCCCGGCTGGCTGGCGAGCTGGGCGGCGACATCGTGCCCAGCCAGTTTGTATCGGCCATGCAGCCGTTCGCCCATCGTGTCGAGCTGGATCTGGCTTACCGCGCCTGCCAGCGGCATGAGTGGCGCCACTGCACCGGCATCGAGATTTCGGAGCTGACGCCATGACAACCGCCCCGCCCGATTTGCCCGATGTGCTGGCCGCCGACCCCCGTTTTTCAGAGCTGGCCAGACTGGTAGAGAAGGAGCTGGCCAGCGTGCCGGCTTCTGCCGTTTTAGTGCGTCTGGTCGACTTCGCCCCGGCAGAACTGCTGCCGGTGCTGGCCGCCGAATTCAGCATGCTTGACGACGGATGGGAGCTGGCTGAAACCGAAGCCGCCCAACGCGCCATGCTCAAGCAGGCCGTCAACATCCACGCCCGCAAGGGCACGCCCGCCGCCATCCGCGATGTCTTTCGCGCGGTCGGACTGGGAGAGATCCGGATCGACGAAGGCCGCTGCGGCAAGCGCCGTGACGGCACTTACCGGCGTGACGGCTTTGCCATGCGCGGTACCCACCTCGACCACTGGGCGCATTACCGGGTGGTCTGCACCCGCCTGCTATCCGTCAAGCAGGCGGCAGCCGTGCGCCGCATGCTTGAAAGCGTCGCGCCGGCCAGCCGTGAACTGGTTGCCATTGATTTTTCTGATGCCGCGCTGATCCGCAACGGCTTCGCCCGCCGCGACGGCACTTATACCCGAGGACTGATCCTATGACTGGAACGCTGGCAGAAAAGCCAGACTGGCGCCCCGTGCGCCATTTCGAGGCCAACGCCCTGCTGACAGGAGGGCCGGACTGCCCGGACAACCTGCCCCTGCGCGATCTGGTTGCCCGCAGTGAGTACCTGAAGATCGTGTTTGAAGGACACACTGATGCATCTGACCCCCATCCGCAGTATGCAACTGATGTTGATATCAAGTTACTGGCGGCTGGTGTGGACGGCCTTCAAGCGAGTAAGTTTTCTGTTTCCGGTGGAGACCTCCAGGGCGATCTCGGGCTGCGTGGTACGCGCGACCGTGTCACCGCACTGGGCAACGTCGCCGGCGCCGTGACGATTGATGCGTCGGCTGGCAGCACTTTCACTGCCACGGCCACCGGCGCGGCGACCTGGACGTTCACTGGCCGTCCGCCAGCCGGACAATGCCGGTATGTCGAACTCCGGCTGGTCAACGGCGGTGCTTTCACCCAGACCTTCCCGGCCGGCAGCGTGTTCAGCGGTGGCGACCGCAGTCTGACCGCCGCCGGGGTCGACAAGCTGATCGTGATGCTGACTGCTGACAGTACTGACATCAGCATCGTACGGGGGCTGGCATGAGCGGACCTTTGAGGCAATTGCAGGCGGCAGGCGGTATCAGGAAGCTCACCATCACGATTGCTGCACCGCAGGCGTCGTGGAGCCTGAAGTCAGCGCTGACAGCACTCGGTGTCGATGCCTCCCGGCCGGTTGATGTAACCATTACGGTCGCCAATATCATCACCGGTCCGATGGCTTTCGAGGCGATGCCTTCCGGCTCGAAGGTGCGGCTTGTCAACAATGGCAAGATTTACGGCAGGTACAACGCAGGTGACGCGATGTCTGTCGCGACACCGCTGGTCATCGTCAATAACGGCGTCATCGCCGGTGGCGGCGGCTGGGGTGGCGCCGGGGCCAGTGTGACCCACCGGGGCATGCCGGCGGGCGGGACAACGGCGGCCCAGTGTACGTCCATGACGTTAAGGGGCGGCAGCGGCGGAGATGGTGCAGGCATGTCGGGGACCACGTATTTGCCGGCGACTTCGGGCGGGTCCGGGGCGGCCGGGGCAACGGATGCCGGCTCCCGGCCCGGAAGTGGCGGGAATGGCGGGGGCATGGGGCAGTCCGGCTCTAGCGGCGGCGGCGGGTATAACGGCTCATCGCATGCACTCTGCGGAGCGTCTACCGGTAGCTACGTGAACGGTAATCCGGGGGTCGGGCCGGGGCGCTACGTGAGCGGTAACAGTTTTGTGACCTGGGAAGTCAAGGGGTCACTGCTTGGGGGAGTGGCATGATGAATTACATCGAAATCAAGACTGGAGCAGTCATCAGTCATGTCGAGCTGGCGGCGCGTCACCCGGCCGTCTGCCTGCCGGAAACACCGGACCTGCCATGGCTGACCATGCAGGGGCTGGCCCCGCTTCGCGAGCCGCCAGCGCCGGATTCCGCACCATTCGGTCATGAAGTCGCCCGCAAGCCTCCGGCACCGGTGTCAAACGGCTGGTGGGAAGCGGGTTGGCAGTTCGTGCCGCTGCCTCGTGAAAAGGTGCTTGAAGCTGTCTGTGCCCGCATCAATGCCTGGCGCAGCGAGCAGGAGCGCGGCGGATTCTGGTGGAACGGCTGTCTGTGGGACAGCGATCCGGTTTCGGTACAACGCATCACGTCAATCGGAGCCGCCGGCCTTGCTCCGCCGTCCGGCTACTGGACAAACGCCCACAATGAGGACATCCCGGTCGATCTTGACGGCATGCGCGCTCTGTATCTGGCGATGTTGCAGCGTGGCAGCGAGATTCATGATCGTCAGCGGGAGATGAAACAGGCGCTGGCCGCGCTTTCATTCGATGAGCTGCTTGCCTTTCAGCCGGGATGGGAAGATGCGGCGGCATGAACACCAGCAGATGCATCATCGTTGAAGCGCGGTATCGGCACTGACCCGGCTGTAAAAACGGGTGCCGGCTGCTATTCAAGCCGCAAATCCGGATAGTCAAAAAAGGAATTCAATCATGCCGGAACCAATCGCCGGACTCTCTGCGCTCGGCTTCAAAGCGCCCTACCTGCTCGCCGGTTTTGCCGGTGGCGTCATCTCGCTGAGCTATGCCCGCTCGCTCAGCAAACCGCAAATGGCAGCGGCGGTTTTCGGCGGGGCCATGGCGTCGAATTATTTGACGCCGATGGCCGTGCATTACGCCAGCATCCCTGGTGATTTCGCCATCGGCACCGGCTTCGTGCTCGGCCTGTGCGCGCTGAGCGGCTTTGCCGGACTGATCCGGCTGGCCGAGCGCTGGGCCAGCAATCCCGGCCTGCCGGGCAAGGGGGTGTGACATGGTGCTGATGATCTTGCAGGCGCTGGCCGGGCTGGTGGTGGCGTGGGTGTCACTCTGCATCATCAACAAAATGACCGCCTGCACCCGCTTCGTGATGCGCCTGGCGCATGTGCTGATCGCAGTCGGCGGCTTCGCCCTGGCCTGCGAGCCTTTTGCGCGCTGGCTGGGGCTGCCCGGCCAGATCGGCGCGGACGTTTCCGACATCGTCCTGCTGTCAGGTATTGCCCTCTACATGCTTGCTGACAAGCGGGCGCGTGAGGCGTGGTGTGACGCCGGGTGCCGGAGCCCCACCCGCTCTGCCGGTTAGCACAAAAGAATATTTCATAGAACCCTGTGAAATATTCAACGCAACACACTACCCCGCTTCGGTGGGGTTTTTTATTGGAGATCGCAGATGAAGTGGATCGATGAAGGAAAAAAGCTGGTCGGACTGAAAGAGGTCAAGGGCGCAAAGCACGCGCCGGAGATCCTGCAGATGTGGCGTGACATCAAGCGCAGCGGCATCAAGGACGACGAAACCCCGTGGTGCGCGGCTTTTGTCGGCGCGATGCTGGAGCGAGCCGGCATCAAGTCGAGCCGGTTTGAGTCGGCCCGCTCGTACCTCGACTGGGGCGTGCCGCTGGCGGCGCCGGCAGTCGGCTGCGTGGTGGTGTTTGCACGCAGCGGCGGTGGCCATGTCGGTTTTGTAGTCGGTCAAGACAATACCGGCAACCTGCTGGTGCTTGGCGGAAACCAGGCGGACGCGGTCAGCGTGGCGGCATTCCCGCTCAGCCGCGTGCTGGGCTACCGCTGGCCAGCTGGTGAGCCGCTTCCCGCGCTTGAGCTTCCGGTTTTTGCTGCAGCCATGAGTCGGAGCGAGGCATGAGCTGGCCACGTATCGCCGCCGCTCTCGCCGGGCTGGCCGCGCTGCTGCTGGCTGCTGTCGGTGTCTATCGGGCCGGGGCGGACTCGGTGCAGGTGCGCTGGAATGCGGCGGCGGCTGATGCCGAGCGCCGGCAGGCGGTAACGCTGCTTGAGGCGCGTGAACGTGAGCGCAGCCAGGCGCTGGCAATGTCAGAGCTGGAAAAAAGCTATCTGGAGAGTCAAAGACATGCAGAAAAGCAAAACGCTGACCTGCGCCGCCAGCTTCGCGCTGGCACTGTGCGCCTGTCAGTCCCCGTCAATCCCGGTGCGTGCAGAGTGTCCGCAGATGACTCCGCCACCGGCGGCGGTGATGCAGCCGCGCGAGCCGAACTTTCGTCAGCGGCTGCTGATGATCTTGTCGCCATCGCCGACGATGCCGACGACGCCGTCCGGCAGCTGACAGCGTGTCAGGCAGTTGTTGGTGAGTATCTGAAATGACCATCCCCGGGCTTCGCCCGGGGTTTTTGCTATTTGTCAGCAGCTTGTCCGGTCTTGATCAGAAAAAGCTCCCAGTGAGCCAGGCCCATCGGCCGAAGTCCTTTTTCCCATTGATGCCAGCCGTTCAGGCTGGCATGCACCAGCTCCGCTGCCTGTGCCTGGGTGAGGCCGACCGCCTTGCGGGCATCGCGAATTTCTTCAGATGTGGGAGGCTGCATCATGCCCTTCCTGGTGCGTGGCTGTACGGCTGGCCGGCTGCATCCTCGGCCATCGCCTCTGCCACCGGGTCTTGGGTGCCACCATGCTGCCTGTGCATCATGTGCCACGACACAAGCAAGCCGGCCACGCTGTCCTCCGGCGCATCGCTCAGCATCTCGACGGGGACATGGCTGTGGTCGCATATGCGCTTGATGACCTGCCAGTCAAAGCTGACGTTCCCATCCGCATCCCGCGACAGCTTGAGGTCTGCAAATTGCTTGCTGTCCATGTCGTTAATATACTCACTCCATGAGTGTATTGCAAACACTATTCAAGTCACGAAATACGAATGGATATCTTATTTGAGTATTCTGGACAGCCTGTTGTCGTAGTTCACTCGGACACCCATTTTTCTGCTTGTGGCCCAACTTGGCGCCGCATGATAATGAAATGATCTTGGGTACGCCCGCCGAACAACCGCAAAGAAAACTAAAAGATGTTAATAAGGTTGTTATCAAAATTTCGTCGAAATATAAAATCCTAACAAAATCAAAGGATTAAATCGATAATGCTATTAATGATCGATAACTACGATTGAGGTCTACTGGCGTCTATCAACCTCCATGGAACAACTCTAAGTCTATGTTTTTAAAGGGTTGATCGTCCATCGAGCGATTCTGAAAGCTGGACAAATCCAGTGCTC
>JAGPIM010000060.1 GCA_018055005.1 Laribacter sp. | reverse complement strand
CCGGCCATCATCATGGCGCCGAACAAGACACTGGCGGCACAGCTCTATGCCGAAATGCGCGAGTTCTTTCCGGAAAACGCCGTCGAATACTTCGTCAGCTATTACGACTACTACCAGCCGGAAGCCTACGTTCCCAGCCGGGATCTCTTTATCGAAAAAGATTCGGCCATCAACGAACACATCGAGCAGATGCGGCTTTCGGCCACCAAGGCCATTCTCGAGCGCCCCGACTGCGTGATCGTCGCCACGGTCAGCGCCATCTACGGTATCGGCGACCCGTCCGACTACCACCAGATGATCCTGCACCTGAAGGAAGGCGACAAAACCGCCCAGCGCGACATCATCAAGCGCCTGACCGTCATGCAGTACGACCGCGCCGAACTGGACTTCAAGCGCGGCACCTTCCGCGTGCGCGGCGACGTCATCGACATCTTCCCGGCCGAATCGGCCGAACTGGCCCTGCGCATCAGCCTCTTCGACGACGAAGTGGAAACCCTGCACCTCTTTGACCCGCTGACCGGGCGCACCGACCACCGGGTCGGCCGCTTCACCGTGTTCCCTTCCAGCCACTACGTTACTCCGCGCGCCACCGTGCTGCGGGCCTGCGAGGCGATCAAGGAAGAACTGGCGGCCCGGCGCATGAGCTTTGATCTGGCCGGCAAACTGGTCGAGGCTCAGCGCATCGAACAGCGCACCCGCTTCGACCTGGAAATGCTCTACGAAATGGGCTTTTGCAAAGGCATCGAAAACTACTCGCGGCATTTTTCCGGCAAGCAGCCGGGCGAAGCGCCGCCGACGCTGATCGACTACCTGCCCAAAAGCACGCTGATGATCATCGACGAGAGCCACGTCACCGTGCCGCAGATCGGCGGCATGTACAAGGGCGACCGCGCGCGCAAGGAAAACCTGGTCGAATACGGCTTCCGCCTGCCCTCGGCGCTGGACAACCGCCCGCTCAAGTTTGAAGAATTCGAGCGGATGATGCCGCAGACCGTTTTTGTTTCCGCCACGCCCGGGCCGTACGAAGCCAGCCACGCCGGGCAGGTGGTGGAACAGGTGGTGCGGCCGACCGGGCTGGTCGATCCGCAGATCAGCGTGCGTCCGGTCACCACCCAGGTGGACGACCTGATGAGCGAGATCACCGCCCGCGCGGCCGGCAACGAACGGGTACTGGTCACCACGCTGACCAAACGCATGGCCGAACAACTGACCGACTATTACACCGAGCACGGCATCAGGGTGCGCTACCTGCACTCCGACATCGATACCGTCGAGCGGGTGGAAATCATCCGCGACCTGCGCCTTGGCCTGTTCGACGTGCTGGTCGGCATCAACCTGCTGCGCGAGGGGCTGGACATTCCCGAGGTGTCGCTGGTGGCGATCCTCGACGCCGACAAGGAAGGCTTCCTGCGCAGCGAGCGCAGCCTGATCCAGACCATCGGCCGTGCCGCCCGCAACCTCAACGGGCTGGCCATCCTCTACGCCGACAGGATCACGCCGTCGATGGAGCGCGCCATTGGCGAAACCGAGCGCCGCCGCCAGAAGCAGCAGGCGTTCAACGAGGCCAACGGCATCGTGCCGCGCGGCGTGCAGAAGAAGATCAAGGACATCATCGACGGCGTCTACCACGAGGAAAGCGGTGTGCCGGCACCCAAAGCCGGCAGGCTGCATGATCCAAAACAGCTCGCCCGCCTGATCAAGGACACCGAAAAGCAGATGCTCGACGCTGCCCGCGACCTGCGCTTTGAAGAAGCTGCCCGCCTGCGCGACCAGCTCCGGCAATTGCGCGACCAGCTGTTCGTCGATGAGGACTGAGGTGGCTCCGACGGGCGTCGGGCCAGCATCAGCCGGTATGGCCACCAGTGCCGTGTTCCGGTCTGCCGACGCTGCGGCTTGGCCCGGCCTGATTCAGGGGCACCGGCATGGATGTCCCGTACGCTTTGCTGTTGCTGTTGCTGTTGCTGTTGCTGTTGCTGTTGCTGTTGCTGTTGCTGTTGCTGTTGCTGTTGCTGTTGCTGTTGCTGTTGCTGTTGCTGTTGCTGTTGCTACGACTGCGTTGCAAGTCCTGTGCTGTCAGCCGCGCCGTGTGCGGTCGCGTCCCCCGTTACTGCTCCGTCAGGAATTGTCGACCGGACTCGGTGCTTGAGGGCAGGTTCAGCCGGACTGCCGGCAAAGAGTGTGCGACCGGCCATTTCCTCGTCGTATGGCGCGGATTGGCCCGCTGTTCATGCCGGCTGTATCCGGTGGGCTGAAGCGGACCTGCGGCCATTCGTGCTGCGGGATGGGCCAAGGGCATCCCGGTGGTTTTCCGGTGCCGGATGCCCGCCATGGCCGCGCACGGCGCGCATTGCCGGTAACCGGCTGGCTTGTGGCAGCCCTTGCCCCGGGTAGCCTTGCAGGCCGGCCACCCCGGTTCCGGCCCGGACCAAGGCATCCGGTTGCTGGCACGCGCCAGAGACTCGCTCTGGCCAGCCGTGCCCGGCGCATCGTTTCCGGGCAGAGGGCTGGCAGCATCTGGCGGGTTGTAGACTGCGGCATGCCGCCGGGACGGTGCTCAAGGCAGGAAGGCGTCAGTCGCTTCCCGCGGAGGCAGCAGTTTGCCGGGGTTGAACAGCTGCCGGGGATCGAAGGCGGCCTTGAGTGCGCGCATCAGGTCCAGCGTATCCTCGCCATGCTCGGCAGCCATGAAGCGCATCTTGTGCAGGCCCACGCCATGTTCGCCCGAGGCCGTGCCGTCCATGGCCAGTGCCCGTTCCACGATGCGGGTATTCACCGCCTCGGCCCGATCGCGGTCTTCCGGACGGTCCGGGTCGACCAGCAGCAGGACATGGAAATTGCCGTCGCCGACGTGGCCGAGCACGGTGGCGGTCAGGCCGCTGGCGGCGATGTCGGTACAGGTGGCGGTAATGCATTCGGCCAGCCGCGAGATCGGCACGCAGACGTCGGTGGTGACGCCGACTGCGCCCGGCTGCAGCTGCAACGAGGCGAAATAGGCCTTGTGGCGGGCGGCCCACAGGCGGCTGCGTTCTTCGGGCCGGCTGGCCCATTCAAAGTCCATGCCGCCAAACTCGCGGGCAATCGCCTGTACGGTTTCGGCCTGCTCGACCACGCCGGCTTCGCTGCCGTGGAATTCGAACAGCAGGGTGGGCGCTTCCCGCAGGCTGAGCTTCGAATACGCATTGACCGCCTGTACCGCACAGACATCCATGAACTCGACCCGGGCGACCGGAATGCCGAACTGGATGGTCTGGATCACGGTCTGTACTGCGCTGTCCACGTCGGGGAAGGCGGCAATGGCAGCTGACACCGCCATGGGCTGCGGATACAGGCGCACGGTGATTTCGGTGATGATGCCCAGCGTACCTTCCGAGCCGACAAACACGCGGGTCAGGTCGTAGCCGGTGGACGACTTGCGGGCGCGGCTGCCGGTCTTGACGATGCGTCCGTCGGCCGTCACCACGGTCAGCGCCAGCACGTTGTCGCGCATGGTGCCGTAGCGTACGGCATTGGTGCCGGAGGCGCGGGTGGCGGTCATGCCGCCCAGGCTGGCGTTGGCGCCGGGGTCGATCGGGAAAAATAGGCCGGTATGGCGCAACTCGTCGTTCAGTTCCTCGCGGGTGACGCCGGCTTCTACCGTGGCGGTCAGGTCGTCGGCATCCACTCGCACGATGCGGTTCATGCGTGACAGGTCCACCGAGATGCCGCCGTGCGGGGCCAGTATGTGGCCTTCGATCGAGCTGCCGGCCCCGTAGGGAATCAGCGGCACGCCGTGCTCGCTGCACAGGCGCACGATGGCGGCGACTTCCTCGGTGGTGAGCGGCCACACCACGGCGTCGGGTGGCAGGGCCGGATAGGGGGACTCATCGCGGCCGTGCTGTTCGCACACGGCACGGGCGGTGGAAAAACGGTCGCCCAGGAGGGCGGTCAGGGCATCCTGGAGGGTTGTCGGCAGCATGATCGGGGGCACGAGAAGGAAAACAGCGCCCAAGGGTAGCAATTTATGACGTTCATGTAGAGGCGGGCGGGCACCAGCCATCTGTCGGCCTCGACCCGAAACGCCACGCCTGCGTTAGAATCCGCACCCTATGAGCTATCAAGTCCTTGCCCGCAAATGGCGGCCGCGCCGCTTTGCCGACCTGGTCGGCCAGGAACACGTCGTGCGTGCGCTGTCGAATGCGCTTGCCGGCCAGCGCCTGCACCATGCCTATCTCCTGACCGGTACCCGCGGGGTGGGCAAGACCACCATCGCCCGCATTCTGGCCAAAAGCCTGAACTGCGAACGCGGCGTCGGCGCCGAGCCGTGCGGTGAATGCGCTGCCTGCCGGCAGATCGACGCCGGGCGCTTTGTCGACCTGCTGGAAATCGACGCTGCTTCCAATACCGGCATCGACAACATCCGCGAAGTCATCGAAAACGCCCAGTACGCGCCCACGGCCGGCCGCTACAAGGTCTACATCATCGACGAAGTGCACATGCTGTCGAAGTCGGCCTTCAACGCCATGCTGAAAACGCTGGAAGAGCCGCCGGCGCACGTCAAGTTCATCCTCGCCACCACTGACCCGCAAAAAGTGCCGGTCACCGTGCTGAGCCGCTGCCTGCAATTCGCCCTGCGCAACATGACGCCGCAGCAGGTATCCGGCCATTTGGCCCACGTGCTGGCCACCGAAGGCATCGAGTTCGAATCACCGGCGCTGGCGCTGCTGGCACGGGCGGCATCCGGGTCGATGCGTGACGCGCTGTCGTTGCTCGACCAGGCAATCGCCTACGGCGAAGGCGTGGTGCGCGAAGACGGTGTGCGCGCCATGCTCGGGGCCGTCGACCGGCGTTATCTCTTCACCCTGCTGGCCGCCCTCGCCGACGGTGACGGTGCGGCCGTGCTGGACGAGGCGCGCGAGCTGGCTGCCCGCGGCATCGGCTTTGATGCTGCACTGGAAGAGTTGGCGCAGCTGTTCTACCAGATCGCCCTGATGCAGGCCGTGCCGCAGGCCATTGCCGACGACGAACCGGAGCGCGAAGCGCTGGTGGCGTTGGCAGGCAGCATGGCACCGGAAGACGTGCAGCTTTATTACCAGATGGCCGTGCAGGGTGGTCGTGACCTGCCGCTGGCGCCGGACGAGCAGCTTGGCTTTAACATGGCCCTGCTGCGCATGCTGGCGTTTCACCCGCAGACCGGCAGCCCGGCACTGGCCGCACCTGCGGCTGCCGCAGGCGGTATTGCCAGCCCGCCGCAGGCACCGGCCGGCATGACCGGTGCTCGCCCGGCCGCGCCGGCCAGCATAGCGACAGATGACGATGATGATCCGGCCTCCGGGCGTGGTGCGGCGCGGGTGGCCATTGCCAAAGCCCTGCGGCGCAGTCCGGCCGAACGGCCAGTGGCGGCTGTGGCGGCAACCACCAGGCAGGCGGTGCCGGCTGACACTCCCGTCGAATCCGGCCCGCCGGCAACCGGCACAAGCCGGCCCGGCGATACCGGACAACCGGCATCCGTACCGGCCGGGACGACTGTGCCGGCTCCTGCACCCGCGTCCGCCAGCGGACTGGACAGTTCGCTGCCATGGGACGACGAGGTGCACGACAGCCTGAACGCTGTCCCGGTGGAAGCCGCACCGGCCATCGGCCTCGGCCAGGCATCGTTGCAGCATGAAGATGCGCACGACAGCCCGGAGCGTGAACCTGCAAGCACCCCGGAAGCACCGGCTGGTGCACGCCTCGCCGGAGACACCGTCCAGCCGGCCTCCGGGCCTGCCGAAACGCTGCCGTGGGATGATGAAACCACCCACGGCCTGAATGCTGACGAGCAGGCGGCGCACGATGACATGTTCGGCGCCCCGGCGGAACCGGCCTCCGTGCCGGCGAGCAGTGCGGGACAGGCTGTCACGGCGGCACCAGACGTGATGCCCTCCGCTGCGCCCCGTACTCCGGATGGCATGCCGGAGGCCGTCGCTGTGATGGCTGAATCTGCTGAAGCCCTGGCCGCGTCCGGGCCGGTCGCTACCGGAGCCGGTTTGGCCGGTGACTGGATCGCACTGGTGGACACGCTCAAGGATTCGCTGGGCGCCAAGGCACGCCTTCTGGCCCAGAATGCCGAGCTGGTGGCGCGCGAGGGCGAGCTGGTGCGCCTGCGCCTGCCCGGTGCCCACCGTTTCGTGGCCGGTACCGACTATCGTTCGGCCCTTGCCGATGCACTGGCGGCGCACTGGGGACAGCCCGTGCGCATCGAGGTGGAAATCGGCGACGTGGTGGGCGAAACCCATCTGATGCAGCGCGCGCGCGTGCAGGGCGAAAAACTCGAACTGGCACGCAGTGCAATCGAACAGGACCCCACGGTGGCCGAACTCAAGCGCGAGTTCGGTGCCGTGGTGGTACCCGAATCCATCCAACCGCTTGACGAGGAGTAACCGATGTTTGGCAAAAACGGCATTGCCGGCCTGATGAAGCAGGCGCAGCAAATGCAGGACAACATGAAAAAGGCGCAGGAAGAACTGGCGCAGATCGAAGTGGAAGGCCAGTCGGGTGCCGGCATGGTCAAGATCACCATGAGCTGCAACCACGACGTCAAGCGCGTTACCATCGACGATGGCGTGATGGACGACAAGGAAATGCTGGAAGACCTGATCGCCGCTGCCATCAACGATGCCAACCGCCGCATCGAAACCACCACGCAGGACAAGATGTCCGGTTTCACCTCCGGCCTGAACCTGCCGCCGGGCATGAAGCTGCCGTTCTGAGGCCGTTTCGTCCGGGCTGGTCCCGTTTCCCGCTTGACAGGGCGGCGCGGTGTGATCCGCGCCGTTTTTGCTGATGAAAACACCCGCTTCCCTCGAGTCGCTGATTGCAGCGCTGCGCGTGCTGCCCGGCGTCGGCCCGAAAACGGCCCAGCGCATGGCCTATCACCTGATGCAGCGTGATCCGGGCGGTGCCGACCGGCTGGCCCGGGCCATCGACCATGCCCGCACCCACCTCAAGCACTGCGCCCGCTGCAATACCTTCAGCGAAACCGAACTGTGCGCCCTGTGTGCCGATGACCAGCGCCGGCAGGACGTGCTGTGCGTGGTCGAAATGCCGGCCGATGCGCTGATGATCGAACAGACGCACAGCTACGACGGGCTCTACTTCGTGCTGATGGGCAAGGTGTCGCCGCTTGACGGCCTGACCGCCCGCGACATCCCGCTGGAGCAGCTGGCGCGCCGGGCGCTGGACGGCACGGTAAACGAAGTGATCCTGGCGACCAACTTCACTGCCGAAGGCGAGGCCACCGCCCATGTGCTGGCGACGCTCTTCAAGGATCGCGGCCTGTCGGTCAGCCGCATTGCCCGTGGCCTGCCGGTCGGCGGCGAACTTGAGCACGTCGATGCCGGCACGCTGGCGCAGGCTTTGTACGAGCGTCGCCGGCTGTCCACGGGGGGCGCCTGAGCGCGGGTTTCATCCGGCCGGCATGACCGGCGCTGGCCTGCCGGCCGCAAACAGGGGATGATTTCGGCAATTGAATCATCACACTGGATAGCGGAGGGCATATGCGGGTCATTCTGGTCGCCAATTCCAAGGGCGGAAGCGGCAAGTCCACGGTCGCCACGCATCTGGCGGCGTACTACGCCGGGCAGGGCGAACGGGTACTGCTGGCCGATGCCGACCGGCAGCTGAGCGCACTGGCCTGGCTGTCGCGCCGCCCTGATTCGGTCTGCCGGATTACCGGCCGGGAATGGGCCATCGGAGATGAAGACCGGATTCCCAAGGGTGAAGGCGTCATGGTGCTCGACAGCCCGGCCAACCTGCACGGCAAGAAACTGACCGCCCTGCTGCGGCTGGCCGACCAGGTGGTGGTGCCGGTACAGCCGTCGCCGTTCGACATGTGGGCCAGCCGCGAATTCTTTGCCACCCTTGCCGAGGAAAAGACCGTACGCAAGGGCCGGGTCAACATTGCCGTGGTGGGCATGCGCATGAATCCGCGCACCCGCGCTGCGGCTGACCTGTGCGAATTCCTTGGCCAGTACGAGCTGCCGGTGCTGGCGCACCTGCGTGATACCCAGGGCTATGTGCAGGCTGCCTCGCGCGGGCTGGCGCTCTTTGACCTGCCGGCTGCGCGCACCCAGCGCGACCGGAGCGAGTGGCAGCCGCTCCTGCACTGGCTGACCGCACCGGCCGCCGCCGCCGTCTGATTCCGCAGCGATCAGGCGTGAGTTCGTTGCCGTTTTTCGCTACCATCGCGCCGTTCATTACAATCTGGTGATATTGTTATGTTTTTGGCATGGCTGGCGAACCGGCGGCAAGAACTCCAGAGGATCATCCATGATGGGCTTTAACCTCATGATTGCAGGCTTTGTCGGCGGACTGGGCCTGTTCATGCTGGGCATGGGACAGATGACCGACGGCCTGAAAGGGCTGGCAGGCGGCGCGCTCAAGACCATTCTGGCCAGCTTTACCAGCAACCGGCCCAAGGCATTGCTGGTGGGGGCCGGCCTGACGGCGCTGGTGCAGTCGTCCAGCGCCATCACCGTTGCCGCCATCGGCTTCATCAATGCCGGCCTGCTGACCCTGCCGCAGGCCATCTGGGTGATTTTCGGCAGCAATATCGGCACCACCCTCACCGGCTGGCTGGTGGCGCTGATCGGGCTCAAGGTGAAGATCGAGCTGTTTGCCCTGCCGGCCATCGGTATCGGCATGGCCATGCACATGGCCGGCGGCAAGAGCCGCTGGGGTGCCGGCGGGCTGGCACTGGCCGGCTTCGGCGTGTTTTTCCTTGGCATCCACCTGTTGCAGAACGCCTTTACCGGCGTGTCGGAATATATTGATTTCAACCAGTTCGGCACCGGCACCGTGCTCGGCGACCTGGTTTACGTCGGGCTGGGCTTCCTGCTGACCCTGTGCGTGCAGTCGTCCAGTGCCGCCATGGCGCTGGCCCTGACTGCCGCGGCCAGCGGCACGATCGGGCTGGAGGCCGCTGCCGCCGTAGTGATCGGTGCCAACGTCGGTACCACCTCCACGGCCATTCTCGCCGTCATCAAGGCCACACCCAACGCCCGGCGCGTGGCGGCCGCGCATGTGTTCTTCAACGTGCTGACCGGGGTCGTGGCGCTGCTGATCCTGCCGACCGTGCTGGAGCTGGTCAAACGTGTCAGCGAAGCCCTGTCGCTTGATCCTTCGGTTGCCACCACGCTGGCGCTGTTCCACACCCTGTTCAACTGTCTGGGCGTGCTGCTGATGTGGCCGCTGGCCGGCGGCATGATCCGGATCCTGCTCCGGCTGTTCAAAAGCCAGGACGAAGAGCTGGCCCGGCCGCAGCATCTGGACGACAGCCTGCTCGATGCACCGGAGCTGGCGCTGGAGGCCGTGCGCAAGGAACTGGCGCGCCAGGGCGACATGGCGCTGGAAATTGCCCGCCATCATGTCCTCGGTGCCCGGATTCCGCATCCGGTGGCAGCGCTGGAAGCGGCCGTGCCCCGGCTGGGAGCCGACATCCGCTCGTTTGCCTTCCGCCTGCACCGCATGGCCGAATCGGTAGACGACGATACCCTGCAACGCATTGTGCGCAGCTCGCACCATTACGAGCGCATGGCCATCCGGGCCGAAAGCCTGCCGCGCGCCATCCGTACCACCAGCTGTACCGAGGTCAACCAGGCGCTGGGCGTATTCCGTGGTCTGCTGGACCGGCTGTGTGCCGAGCTGGACACCAGCCAGCCGGACTTCGTGCTGGACACGACGGAAACCCTGTTCCAGTCGCTGCGCGAGGAATACCGCATGCTGAAGTTCCACCTCCTGGCGGCGGTATCGGCGCAAAAGCTGCCGATCGAGATCATGGAGGCCCTGATGGCCCGCAGCGAAGGCAAGATGACCAGTCTGGAATCGGGCCTGAAGGCTGCCCGCCGGCTGTCGCAACTGCGGGGACTGCCGGCATCTGTCCTGTAGGGCGCGCAATGCCGCGCCAGCCGTTTTGATGCCGTCAACCTGTGCTGGGCAAGCCGCGTTTTGTCCGGGAACAACGGGGTGCAGCGAGGCCGTCCGTCCGGTGTGAGGACTGGCCCGGTTCAGGCCGGCCGGAGCGCTGCGGCCCAGGGCCGGAATGGCTGCATTGCCCGGTCGGCAACTGTGACCGGCCTTGCGCTGATGCCAGGCAGGCGATGTGCGGGCAGGGCCGGTATCCGGCCGCCGTGTCTTGCCGGAGGCAGCCGGTTTCTGCCTGGTAGATCCGGATTCCGGGAAATGGCGTGCCGGCATCAGGTACGGCCTGGAGCAGCAGGCCTTGTCCGTGCGGCCTTGCTGCCGGCAAGGCGCCGGTGGTCATGCGTGGCGGAAGTGCCGGTGGGCAGCTTGCCAGGTTTGTGCGGCAGCTGCGGCGGCCTGTTGCCGGGCAACCGCCAGCGCCTGGGCGAGCTGGCTGGCCGGATCATGGCCGACATGCTGTGCCAGCAGGGCCAGGTCGCGCAGGTCGCCCAGTGTTTCCTGCAAGGCCTTGCACACGGGCAGGTGGGAAGCCAGCCGGTCGTTATCCAGCCAGTCGGCGTACAGCTCGGCCTGGTAGCGCAGGCGTTTGGCAGCCAGCCGGGCTTCATGCTGTTTGCCGAAGCCGACCGAGCCCAGATCAGCCTTGGCCAGCAGTTTGCACAGACGGCGTTCGGTGCGCTGCACGCTGCGCCTGAGGATGCGCTCCAGCTTCTTGTCACCGGTTTTCTTCAGCCGGCGTCCAATGCGGCCCGGCTGCCGCAGCTGGCAGCGTTGCAGGCAGGCGCCCAGCTCTGCCGGAACCGGCGGCACGAGCCCGAGCCGCTGGCGGCTGTAATTGAGCCTGTCGAGCCAGTCCGCCCGCACTTCTGCGTCCCGCAGGGGATTGGTCAGGGTTACTACCTGTTTGATGCGACGGTCAAAGCGGGCCAGCCGTCGCAGGCCGGGCCGGTCCTTGAGGGGGGCGATCAGGCTGCGCAGCCGCCGGATGGCGATGCGCAGGGCATGCAGGCTTTCGGCGTCACGCCTGACCCTGAGGGTGTCACGTGCTTCGTACAGGGTGTGCAACCGGGTGCGGATCGAACGGTCCAGCCGGGCATGCAGGGTACGGGACATGGCTATCTCCTTGTCGGGGTGGCAGGGGGCGACATGATGGCAACATCGGCAGGACCGGCTTCATCGGGCTCATCCGGTTCCAGCACGCTGCCACAGCGGCGGCAAAAACGTGCGTCCGGTTCATGGCCTTCGGTATGGCAGTCCGGGCAGATGCGGCAGCCATGCGTCCGGGCATCGGGAACCCGTGCAAATTCGGCAGCGAAGATGCCGGTGGGGACGGCGATGATGCCGTAGCCGATCACCATCAGCACACTGGCAATGGCCTGCCCGAGCGGTGTCTTGGGCGTCATGTCGCCAAAACCGACGGTGGTGATGGTGACAACGGCCCAGTAAATGCTCTGCGGGATGCTGGTAAAGCCATGCACCGGTCCTTCGACGACGTACATGATCGTACCCTGGATAATGACCAGCAATGTCACGCCCAGCAAAAAGACGGCAATCTTGTTCTTGCAGGCCACCAGGGCAGCCGTAAGCTGGCTTGAGGCCGTCAGGTAGTGGCCGAGCTTGAAGATCCGGAAAATCCGCAGCAGTCGCAATACCCGCACGTCCAGCAGGAAATGCACCTCCGGCACCAGGAGGGCGGCGTAGGTCGGCAGGATCGAGACCAGGTCAATGATGCCGTAGAAGCTGCGGGCATAGCGCCAGGGACGGGGAGAACAGGCCAGCCGCAGGCCGTATTCCACCGTGAACAGCAGGGTGAAAAACCACTCGAGTATCTGGAAGTGCGATGCGAAACGCAGGTGGATGCTGACGACACTGTCCAGCATGACGACGGCCAGGCTGGCGATGATGGCGACGATCAGGCAGGTATCGAACAGGCGGCCGGCCCGGGTGTCGGATTCAAAGATGATGTGATAGCACTGGCGTTGCCAGGGACGGCGGGCGGGAAATGGCGACATGGGCATCCGGATGAAACAGGTCGAACAAGTATTCTGCCTTGTCATATAACCGTCGTGTCATAACTTAGCGCAAACTGCTTGCACGTTCCGGGCAGGGCTCGGGCTAATATGATTTCATCGCAGTCAGAAGCGTCTGTTTTTACTTTCAGGAATAAAGACCATGGGTATCGCACAAAACGTGACAGAACTGATCGGCAACACACCGCTGGTGAAACTGAACCGGGTGACGGCAGGCATGCCGGCCACCGTGCTGGCCAAGCTCGAATTCTTCAATCCGGCCCACAGCGTCAAGGACCGGATCGCCGCCGCCATGCTGGATGCCGCCGAATCCGAAGGCCTGATCGGCCCGGACTCGATCATTCTGGAAGCCACCTCCGGCAATACCGGCATCGGACTGGCCATGGTCTGCGCCGCCCGTGGCTACCGGCTGGTCATCACCATGCCGGAAACCATGAGCCGCGAACGCCGCATCCTGTTGCGTGCCTACGGGGCCGAGCTGATCCTGACACCGGGTGCCGAGGGCATGGCCGGTGCCATTGCCAAGGCCGAAGCCCTGGCCGCCAGCGACAGCCGGTATTTCATTCCGCACCAGTTCGACAATCCGGCCAACCCGGCCATCCACCGCCAGACCACCGCCGAGGAAATCTGGCGTGACACCGCCGGCGAGGTGGACATCGTCGTGGCCGGCGTGGGTACCGGCGGCACCATCACCGGAATCGGCGAGGCACTGAAGGCCAGAAAGCCGTCCGTCAGGATCGTGGCGGTCGAGCCGGATGCCAGCCCGGTGCTGTCCGGCGGGGCCAAGGGGCCGCACCCGTTGCAGGGCATCGGTGCCGGCTTTGTGCCGAGCGTGCTGAATACCGGAATCTACGACGAGATTGTCCGCGTCAAGAGTGATGATGCGTTTGCCACGGCCCGTGACATGGCGCGCAAGGAAGGCCTGCTGGTGGGGATTTCGTCCGGTGCCGCCACCTGGGCGGCCCTTGAGCTGGCCAGACGGCCGGAAAATGCCGGCAAGACCATCGTGGTGGTGATTCCGAGCTTTGGCGAGCGTTACCTGTCGACTCCGCTGTTTGCCGATCTGGGCGACTGATCCCGGCTGCCTTTGTACCAATGAAAACCGGCGGCGCATGCTGAATGCGCCGCCGGTTTTCCGTCAGGCTTTCCCGTTGCTCCGGCTGCTGCCGGATGCGCCGGGAAAGTGCCTTGTACTCCGTATGACCGTCAGGTCATTCGATGACTTCCCTGGCCTGCTGGTCTGCGTGGTAGCTGGAGCGCACCATGGCACCGACGGCTGCATGCCTGAAGCCCATGTCGTAGGCTTTTTGCTCGAATGCCTTGAACTGGTCCGGCGTCACGTAGCGCAGCACCGGCAGGTGGCCGTTGGACGGTTGCAGGTACTGGCCGATGGTCAGCATGTCCACGTCGTGGGCGCGCAGGTCAGCCAGTACTTCCAGCACTTCTTCGTCGGTTTCGCCAAGGCCGACCATGATGCCGGACTTGGTGGTGACCTCCGGGTTGCGGGCCTTGTAGTCCTTGAGCAGTTGCAGGGAGTGGGCATAGTCGGCACCGGGGCGGGCCTGTTTGTAGAGGCGCGGAGCGGTTTCGAGGTTGTGGTTCATCACGTCCGGCGGCGTGGCCGAGAGGATGTCGAGTGCCAGTTCCAGCCGGCCGCGGAAGTCCGGTACCAGCACTTCGATGCGGGTGGCGGGCGAGCTGGCCCGGATGGCCTGGATGCAGTCGGCAAAATGCTGGGCACCGCCGTCGCGCAGGTCGTCACGGTCGACCGAGGTGATCACCACGTACTTGAGCCGCATGGCAGCCACTGATTCGGCCAGGTGCTGCGGCTCGTTCGGGTCCAGCGGGTTGGGGCGGCCGTGGCCGACGTCGCAGAACGGGCAGCGGCGGGTACAGATGTCGCCCATGATCATGAAGGTGGCCGTGCCGTGGCTGAAGCATTCGCCGATGTTCGGGCAGCTGGCTTCTTCGCAGACGGTGTGCAGCTTCTGGTTGCGCAGGATTTCCTTGATCTCGAAAAAGCGCTGGCCGGTGGGCAGCTTGGCCCGGATCCATTCCGGCTTGCGCAGTTTTTCTTCCAGCGGCAC
>JAGPIM010000210.1 GCA_018055005.1 Laribacter sp. | reverse complement strand
GGGTGAGGCCTTTGCCGTGGTGTGCCTGTCGGCCATCGACGACCTCACCGAACGCGCGGCACTGGTGAAAGAACTGCAGGGTGACGGCAAGGAAATCATCGACGTTACCGAAGACCAGATCAACAACTTCGCCGGCAACGAGATCGAGCTCTGCAATGCCGATGGCAAGCGTTTCACCATCATGACCAAGGCCACCTATGACTGCCTGACGCCGGAGCAGCGTGCCGTCATCGAAAAAACCAGCGAGATCATTTCGCCTGACGTCAAGACCATCGAGACATACGGTGGTGGTTCAGTGCGCTGCATGATTTCCGAAATCTTCCTGTAAGCCCGGTTGCGGCGATCGGCCCGTGCCAGAACACCGGCCGATTTCTTTACCCGGTTGTCAATCATTCTTCATAAACATTCGACATAAAAAATCGGGCCGACACAGGTAGCTCCTTGTCCCTGCATCACACACGAAAGGAAACACCATGAAAAAAGTCCTTGCTCTCGCCATTGCCGCCCTGCCGGCTGCCGCCATGGCTGATGTGGAAATCTACGGCAAGATCACGGCCGAAATCGCCAACACCAAGACCAGCAGCGCCACGGCAGCCAGTTCGGATGCCCCTATTGGCAGCGTACCGACCAAATCCATCACCCAGATCAACAATGCCGGCGGCCCTGGTTCGCACATCGGCTTTCGCGGCAACGAAGACCTGGGTGGCGGCCTGAAAGCCATCTGGCAGATCGAACAGGCCATCGACTTTACCCAGACTCCGGGCGGTGCCGGCAATACCTTTGCCACCCGCGACAGCTTCGTCGGCCTGCAATCGGATACCTGGGGCAAGATCCGCCTCGGCCGCCTGAGCAACTATCCGAACTCCAACATGGAATTCGTCGATCCGTGGACCTACGACAACAACACCAACGTCAACGGCAGCTTCATCTTCACCCGCCTGGATACCCGCGTGAACCAGGCCATCCGCTACGACAGTCCGGCCTGGAGCGGTGACTGGGGCGGCTTCAGCTTTGCTGCCCTCTACGGCTTCAACGAACCGGGCACCAACGCGGCCAACCAGAAAAAGCAGAACACCGCCAACGTCGGCCTGACCTATACCTACGGTCCGTACACGGCGGCCTACAGCTACCTGACCCAGCAGAACCAGCGGCTTGACGCCATCAACGGCAATCCGGTCAGCGGCAGCCAGAATGCCAACCGCTTCGAGGCCAGCTACAACGCCAACAACCTGTATGTAGCCATCGGCTACCAGGAAACCAAGGGCTACGGCGGCAACATCTGGCCGGCTGCCGCCTACTGGGCCGGTACCGACCAGGCATTCGAGAACACACCGGACAAGTACAAGACCCAGGAAGCCGAACTCACCGTGCAGTACACCATCGGCAACTGGACGCCGGGCATCTCCTACGGCCACGGCTGGAACATGAAGAAAAACGGCGAAACGCTGGACAACTCCGGCTACAACATGTTCGTCGTCGGCACCAACTACGCCCTCTCGAAGCGCACCAACGCCTATCTGTCGTACGGCCAGGTCAAGTACGACCGCGCCATCGACGTGGCCGGCACCGAGCGCGAATCGACCGTGGGCCTGGGCATCAGCCACAGCTTCTGATCCACTGCCCGTGCATGAAAAAACCGCCGGTCATCCCGGCGGTTTTTGTTGTGCGGTCATGCTTCAGCCGCGCAGCTCGGCCTCGGCCGCCTCGCGCTTTTCCTTGGCCATCCACACATACACCGGCAGGCCCAGCATCAGCAGGATCACGCCCCACAGCACCGTTTCGGCACCCGAGCCATACAGCGCCCACACGGCATAGACAAAGGCCAGCGAGGCAATCACGATGCGCCGGCCGGCACCCGTGGCCGGCATCTGGCCGCGGGCCATGAACATCAGCTCGGCCACGGCAGTAAAGGCGTACGGCAGCAGCGTGGTCATGGTGGCCAGCAGGATGATGAAATTGAAGATTTCCACCATGCCTTTGCTGCCCGAGTAGTTCAGCACCAGCAGCAACGTCATCAGGCTGCTCGACACCACCAGACCCCACGCCGGCACGCGGTTGCCGTTCAGGCGGGCAAACTGGCGCGGGAACAGTCCATCACGCGCAGCAGCCAGCGAAACGTGGCACGGCATCAGCGACCAGCCGTTGATGGCACCCAGACACGACACCACGGCACCCAGGCCCACGGCGGCGTAAGCCCAGTCGCCCCACATCACCCGGGCAGCGTCAGCCATCGGTGCCGGCGAACTGGCCAGTACATCGTGCGGGAGCACGCCCATGACAGCCACGGTCACGCCGATATACACCACTGCCGCCAGCAGGGTGCCGATGATCGTGGCGCGCGGGATGGTTTTTTCCGGGTTTTCCACATCACCGGCCGGCACCGAGGCCGATTCCATGCCCAGAAACGCCCACAGCGTCAGGGCGGCCACGGCGCTGATGCTGTCACCGACCGGCTTGTTGCCCGGATTGAAAACCAGATTGTCCGGGTTGAACCACATGAGGCCGATGGTGGCAATGGCCAGCAGCGGCAGCAGCTTGATAATCGTCGTGACCACCGCCATGCGCCCGGTGCTTTCCACTCCGCGCAGGTTGATCAGGGTCACGCACCACACCAGCGCAATCGCCGTGCCGCCACCGGCCCAGTGATTGCTGGCCAGTACCGGAAAGAAACCGGACAGGTAGCTGGTGAACGCCACGGCAATCGCCGCATTGCCCACCCACAGGGCAATCCAGTAACCCCAGGCAATCCAGAAACCGGCAAAGTCGCCGAAGGCATCGCGGGTATAGCCGTACGGGCCGCCCTCGCGCGGCATGGAACGGGTCAGCCCGGCAAACACCAGCGCCAGCAGCACGGCACCGATTGCCGTCAGCACCCAGCCGATGATGGCCAGACCACCATACGGGGCCAGCGAGGAGGGCAACAGGAACACACCGGAGCCGATCATGTTGCCGCACACCAGTGCGATGCACATCCACAGGCCAAGGCCCTGCTTCTTCCTAGTCATAAAGAATTTCCTTATTTACTGAATCTTGAGTGCGAGCGCTGTTTCACTTTCGTTTCCCGGACATGGGAAGGCAATGAAAAAAGCCGGCGGCCGGTCACGCGACCGGCCGGAACAGGCGATCCGGCGTCAGGCTTACTTGCCGGCCTTGTTGTCGGTCGACAGGAAAAACGCGTCGGAATGGAATGCCTCGCCCGGCAGTCCGCGCTCACCGGTAAAGGCGCGGTGCGCGGCCTCAACCATGACCGGGGCACCGCAGGCATATACCTCGTGCGCCGACAGGTCGGCAAAATCGTCCAGCACCGCCTGGTGCACCAGACCGCTGCGGCCGGTCCAGCCGTCCTCTGCCGCCGGCTCCGAAAGCACCGGCACGTACGAGAACCACGGCAACTCGCGCGCCCACTGCTCGGCCAGCCCGGACAGGTAAAGGTCGTTGCGCTGGCGGGCGCCCCAGTACAGCACCATCGGACGCGAATTGCCCACATGCACGGCGTGCTCGACGATGCCCTTGATCGGAGCAAAGCCGGTCCCGCTGGCCAGCAGGATGACCGGGCGGGTGGAGTCTTCGTCCAGATGGAAACTGCCCAGCGGCCCCTTGAAACGCAGGATTTCCTTTTCCTTCATTTGCGTGAAGACATATTCAGAAAAGCTGCCGCCCGGCATGTGCCGGATATGCAGTTCCAGCAGGTCGTCGTCATGCGGTGCATTGGCGAGCGAGAAACTGCGGGCCTTGCCGTCTTTCATCAGGATATCGATGTACTGGCCGGCACGGAAAAGCAGCCGCTCGGCGGCCGGGATCTTGAGCTTGAGGATGGCAACATCATGGATGCGCACAATCGACTCCACCCGGCACGGCAGGGTCTTGATCTGGATGGTCTGGGTAGACGGGACTTCGGTCACTTCGATAGTCACGTCGCCCTGCGGTTCGGCACAGCACAGCAAGGTGTAGCCTTCGCGCTGCTCGGCTTCGGACAAGGCATGCGCCTGAAATGCGCGTTCGCTGACCTGGCCTGACAGCACCCGGCCCTTGCAGGCGCCGCAAGCCCCGTTGCGGCAGCCGTAGGGCAGGCAGACGCCGTGCCGCAGCGCAGCCTCCAGCACGGTTTCATGAGTGTCGGCCGGAAAACCGTGGCCGCTCGGCTGCAAAGTCACTTGTGGCATATGATCCCCATATCCTGGTACGGACGTGTTGTCAGAACGACTGCACGCAATCG